>JAFUBE010000456.1 GCA_017460365.1 Eggerthellaceae bacterium | reverse complement strand
TGCTTCGACGGGCGCACGGACACCAAGACGCCGAAGGTTCACCCGACACAGAAGCCCGTCGCCGTATTGGAAAGGCTGATCGAGGTGTTCACCGACCCAGGCGATGTGGTGATCGATCCGGTAGCGGGAAGCGGCTCGACATTGCTAGCGGCGGCCCGCCTCGGGCGCGACAGCTACGGCTTCGAGATCAAAAAGGAGTATTGCCGCGCATTCGAGGAAAAGATCAAGCCGCTCGCGGTTCCGGCGAGCGAACGCTAGGCGAGAAAGGATCGAACCCATGAAGAACAACACAGCCAAAACGACGGTCGTGTTCTGCGTCGGTCTGCTCGTGGTGCTGATGGTCATCGCAATCGGAACGCACGCAAAGGCGGCAAGCGCATCGGAAATCACCCGGTTCCCGGCAGACCGCTATTTCGTGAGCGTGAGCGACAAGACGAACACGGCTGCTACCGAGCGCATGCGCCACGAATCGGAGAAGGCGCGGGCGTCCGAGGTTTCTGCGGCAATCGCGGGCTTCAAGGAAGCCGAGCGGGCGGCGGCAGAACAGGACGAAGCCGAACCAGCTTACATAAACGTAAGCGATTACAGTGAACCCGCATACGGCTACATGAAGCCGTCATACGATTACGCGCCGATCGACGGCCTCACACGCGAGGGCGGCGTGAACTACTACGACGGTCGCATCGAAACCTATTACAGCAGCAACGCGCTCTACCACCACCGCACACCCGAATGGACGCTCGATGACGAGGGTTTCTACCGCGACAGCGAGGGCAGGTACGTCGTGGCCGCATCCGACATGGAGCAAGGAGAGACGTTCACGGGGAGCAAGGGTGAGTGCATCGTGCTCGACACGGGCTGCGCCGCCGGTGTCACCGATTACTACGTCGGCTGGTGATCCGATGAACAAGCACGAGCGGTTGAAGGCCGCATGCGAGAAACGGCGCAAGGAAACGAATGGCATCTGCGAGATAGACGATTGCTTCTACATGGGCTGGTGTCCGCAGGTACTAGATGAGGTAAACAGTCAAGGGAACGGCGGTAAAAGTGGAGAGCATCAACCCGGATCGGGCGCGGTCGCGCCTGCAGCAGATGACTAACACGCAGCTCTGGAAATTCGCCGACAAGCATCACGTCGGACAGGCCGAGCGCGGCCGCAAGCTCACGCGCAAGCGCCTGATCGCGAAGCTCATGCTGGTCGATGCCGTCATCGAAGAACTCGGCGCGAAAGAGGGCGAGTGACCATGGCGGATGTGTGCGTCAACCCGTCGCGCGGCAGGTACGTCCAAGGGTGCCGATGCTCGGCATGCACTGCGGCAAACAATGCCTATTGGCATCAGCGCGAAAAGGACAAGGCGAAGGAATCATTCGGGGCGAAAGCGCCGTACTTTGCCGACGCCGCGCCTGTTCGCGCGCATCTGACGAAGTTGCTTGCAAGCGGATATACCAAGCGGGGAATCTGCCGCGACTACGAGATACCGCGATCTACCGTGCGCGCGTTGCTCTCCGAGCACCATAGGACGGGCGAGCCTATCAAGCGGATCAAGCGCGAAACAGCGGAGAAAATCTTGGAGATCGGAACCCGCACCTGCTTCGTTCACTACGTCAACGACCGCGCCGATGGCGTCTACGACAGCCTGGATGATTTCTGCAGCGCAACAGGTCGAACGAAAAAGACCGCCCAGTTTATGTGCACGCCGTCAGCAAAGCGCGGCAAATCATACATCGAGCGGGTCGCCTACTAAGGAGAGAAGAAGCAATGTGCAAGTCTGGACGCGCGCTATTGCGCGGTAAGCCGCTGAACAAGGATTGCGCCAGGGCGAAATGCTCCGGCGTCGAATACACGGAAGGCGGCGTCGATTACTACGGGTGCTATGGGCTTATGGATTGGCCGGAGAACTACAACGCCGAGTGCCGTGAATGCGGGGCGTTTGTCGATAACATCCTCTGGTCGCCGTTGCTGCAGGAGTGCGATTCCCATGGTTAAGCATCAATGTCGCTATTGCACGATGCTCGTCACCGGCAACGGGATTTGGTGCGGCTACAAGCAGGAAAGCATGAGCGAAGCCGCGACGAAGCGCAGGAACAAGTGCAAGCATTTCGAGTTCGTTGAACTCGACGCGTACGGTGAGCGCGATTGGGAACCCGACAAGATCACCATCGCGCCGCAATCTACGGAACTCGAAGGGCAAATGCGATTGGAGTTGTGCGTATGAAAGACAACAACACCTTCCATGCGTATCGTTGTCCGAATTGCTGCGCTCCCCTCACCCCGGAAACCGAAGCCTGCGAGTATTGCGGAACGGTCTTCAAGGTCGATTTTAGATACTCGCCCGCTGCAGCGGATGCACTCGAAGCCCTCGCCGGCATAGACAAGTACATATCACCCGAACAGCTCCGGTACGCCGCCAGGAAGATTAGAGAGGAGATCAGGAGGAAACAAACATGAAGATCAACGTAGACAGCATCATCACAACATTTCTAAGGAAAGGCGGGTACGGCGGACTTTACAACGAGGTGGGCAAGTGCGGTTGCCGCCTGGGCGAACTCACGCCGTGTGTCGGCCCAATCAACCTATGCGAACCCGCATACGAGCTGACTTGCCCGTGCTGTGGCGAATCGGTTTTCGTTCCCGCGAGCCTGTGCCAAAACACGGACGAGAAAGACACCGTGACTCTTACCACCATTTTTTAAGTCTTCGCAGTTGGCGAAACACGAACAGCGTCCGAAGGACGTGGCAAGTAGCAAAGAACAAGTAATTCTTTTCCGATATTGATTGGAGGGCTTGAAGATGGCGCTTTTAGGAATAGGTGATTACCTGTGCGAAGCCTGTAAGTATTTCGACACGGACGGAAGCGACGGCAACCACCCAAGCTGCGACAAGCAATGGAAAAACGGGAGTGAAGCTCACGTTGCCGTGCGGCTCGGCGAGGAATGCCCTTTCGGCTACGAGTTCGGAGTTCCATTCGGATACCCGGTCAGCATGGGGAGAAACATGAAACGAGCGTACGAAATAAAGGCCATGATGGATAGAAAGGCATAATGATGGCGAGAAACAGTGAGACGTTCAGGCAGCACAACCTCGACCGTGACCAAGTTGATGCGAGTGACCTGATTCGCGAGTCTGCCGAAAACCTCGAAGCGTTCATCGTGCTCCGGTGCGAGCCGAGCCGCGAGAAGTCGCTTGCCCTGACGAAACTCGAAGAGTGCGTCATGTGGGCGAACAAGGCGATCGCTGTTCACGGCGTGTGGACTGACTCCGAGGGGTGTTAGCGATGTACGACTTCAAAGCTACGCGGCAAGGCGAAACCGAGCGGGTCTGCGAGAAGTGCGGCATGGCGTACCAACCGACCTCCCGCACGCAGAAATACTGCCCGGATTGCCGAAAGCAACCCATGAAGCAAAGCGAGGATCGCGCGGACGATGGCGGCAAGGCACGCGTCAAGGAAGCGAGGAAAACCATGGATGCCAACGTGTTCGCCCTCAACGAGGCCATGTTCCGCGAGCTTGATCGCATCGAAGCGTGCGGCACGGCCGAAGAGATCGAGATGGAGGGCGCTCGTGCCGATCGGGTCTATAACCTAGCGGCGAACATCATAGACAACGGTAAGCTCATGCTCCGCGCCGCGCAGATGTCGGCGAACGTCGCCGAGAGCGTCGAGGTTCCGAGGGCGTTGCTCGGGATGGGCGACGGGCGATGACGAGCAAGTACCGCCGGTTCTTCGCGGAGGAAGAGAACGCCTTCCTGCGCGATGTGATACCGGGGCGCACGTGGCGCGAGGTGTCTGCCATGTTCGACGAGCGGTTCGGACGCGTGTTGAAGCAGCAATGCCTCTACGACAGGGCGCGCAAGCTCGGGGTGAGGTTCGGCCAGAAAGGCGCACCCGGCAACATCCCGACAACGAGCCTGCGCGTTCCAGTCGGCACCGAGAAGGTCGACGATAGCGGGTACGTGGTCGTGAAGGTGAGCGCCGGCAAGGCGGGCAATCCGGTTAACGCCAACAAGGGCAGGAACCGCCGATGCTGGCGCTTGAAGCATCACCTCGTATGGGAGAAAGCCCACGGCAAGCCTGTTCCCGAAGGCCATATGGTCGTGTTCGCGAACCATGACAACAGGGATTTCACGCCAGAGAACATCGTCGCCGTACCGCGCTCGGCGATGGGCGTCATTCACAGGATGCGCATGGAGTACTACGATGCGGAATCTCTCGCGCTCTGCGTGGCAATCGCCCAGGTGAGGATGAACCTCAAAGCAAAGAAGAAGCAGTTGAGAGAAGGTGCTAAACGATGAATGACGATCGGGTTTGTGGGAACTGTGGCAGATCGAGGACGGAAACCCACACGGGCGACTCGCAGCTCGTCTGTTGGATGGATGGTAGCTGCGGCGTCCCGGTCGAGCGGTCGGAAACATGCCCCGCGTGGGCGGATCAGGGCGGCGAGCCAATGGGTCAGTACGCAGACGCGCTGCTTCGGCAGGTTCGCGCGCTCGAAGGGGAATTGGAAAAAGTGAACAGTCAGCTCGCCGAGGCGCGCTGGAATTACGACCAAGTAATCGATGAGAACCGTTTGGGTATTGCGAGCGCGGTTGATTTGGCGAAAAGCTCGTTTCTCCTAGCGCGGGCGATATTCCGTGCGGTTCCGAAGGAATACGTGGTCGTTGAGTACGCATCGCGGTTGAAAGGAATCTACGACGAATTGCTCGACGTGGGTATCGAGGTGGACTAATGGCGGTGTGGATGCAGCCGATAAAGCTGAATTACTCAAAACTTGCCAACGAACCGCATGCCGTCAGGCAGATCGAGGGAACGCGATGTTTCGGGTGCAAGCACATGAGCTGCATACCGCAGCGCAACAGGCGCGAACCCTGGCGGTTCTATTGCGAGATCAAGCGCCGGCA
>JAFUBE010000455.1 GCA_017460365.1 Eggerthellaceae bacterium | reverse complement strand
CGTCAGACACGAAGTGTCACGGGCAGGTTACGTACGTTTGGCAGGGCGCACGAGGCACTTGGGGCCGTAGCCGATGAGGTCTTCGCGGCCGGCGCGGTGCAGGGCCTCGCGCACGAGGTCGCGGTTGCGCGGGTTGCGGTACTGGATGAGCGCGCGCTGCATCGCCTTTTCGTGCGGCGAGCGCGGCGTGTAGACCGGCTTCATCGTGCGCGGGTCGACGCCAGTGTAGTAGATGCAGGTGGAAATCGTCGACGGAGTGGGGTAGAAGTCCTGCACTTGCTCGGGGTTGTACCCCAGGTCACGGCAGTATTCGGCCAGTTCGACAGCCTCGGCGAGCGTCGAGCCGGGGTGCGACGACATGAGGTAGGGCACGAGGTACTGCTCGTTGCCCGCCTCGCGGCACGCCGCTTCGAACTCGGCGACGAACTCGTCGTACACGTGCCGTGGAGGCTTGCCCATCACGCTCAGCACCGCATCCGATATATGCTCGGGCGCCACGCGCAGCTGGCCGCTCACGTGATGCGCCGCGAGCTCGCGGATGAACTCGCGTCCGTGCTCCCGGTCGTACAGCGCGTAGTCGAAGCGGATGCCGCTGCGCACGAACACCTTCTTCACGCCGGGAAGCGCGCGCAATTCGCGCAGAAGCGCCAGGTAATCGGCGTGCGACGCCTCCAGCTGAGCGCACGGCTCGGGCGAGAGGCACCGCTTGTGCGGGCATGCGCCATGTGCGGCCTGCTTGCGGCACGCGGGCTGCCGGAAGTTCGCGGTCGGGCCGCCCACGTCGTGGATGTATCCCTTGAAGTCGGCCTCGGCGCACATCGCGCGCGCTTCTTCCAAGATCGACTCGTGGCTGCGCGCCTGCACGATGCGCCCCTGATGGAAGTTCAGCGCGCAGAACGAGCAGTCGCCCATGCACCCGCGGTTACTCGTGATCGAGAACTTCACCTCGGAAAACGCCGGGATGCCGCCCGCCGCGTCGTAGCGCGGGTGCCAAGAGCGCTCGTAGGGAAGCGCGTAGACGGCGTCGAGCTCGTCGGTCGTCAGCGGCTCGGCGGGCGGGTTCTGCACGACGAACACGCCGTGCGGGTATTCTTCGACGAGCGCATGTCCCGAAAACGGGTCGAGGTTGCCGTGCTGCAGCCCGAAACTGCGCGCGTATGCCAGCTTGTCGCGCTGCATTTCCTCGAACGAGGGCAGCACGACCGGCTCGAAGGTGTGCTCGGTTGAGCGGCAGCGGTACACCGTGCCGGGGATATAGGTGAGGTCTTCCACGGAAAGGCCGGCCGCAAGCGCGTCGGCGATCGCCACGATCGACTTTTCGCCCATGCCGTACGAGATGAGGTCGGCGCCCGCATCGAGCAGCACCGAGCGTCGCAGCTTGTCCGACCAGTAGTCGTAGTGCGCGAGGCGCCGCAGGCTCGCCTCGATGCCGCCCAAAACGATGGGTGTCTTCTTGAAGGTGCGGCGTATGAGGTTTCCGTACACGATGCAGGCGCGGTCGGGCCGCAGCCCCGTCTTGCCTCCGGGGGAATACGAATCGGTGTGGCGCCGCTTCTTCGCGACCGTGTAGTGGTTCACGAGCGAATCCATGTTGCCGGCCGACACGAGGAAGCCCAGCCGCGGCTCGCCGAATTCAGCGATGCTCGCCGGGTCGCGCCAATCGGGTTGCGCGATGATGCCGACGCGGTACCCGTTCGCCTCGAGCAACCGCGCGATGATCGCGCACCCGAAGCTCGGGTGGTCCACGTACGCGTCACCGCACACGTACGCGAAATCGAGCGCGTCCCACCCGCGCTCTTCCATCTCGCGTCTGTCCATCGGCAGAAATCCCATGCGCCCATTGTACCCGCCCGTATCGGCTGCGGAAAATGCGCCGTTGCGGACCTGGGCGTTCGCGGCGCGTTCGGGCATGATGCATTCGACGTGCCCCTAGTTTGGTGATGCTGCCAGTCTGTTAGCTGATCATTTCGCGTTTTGGAATGTAACGCGTGGCGCGTCCCCGTCCCTCTGGCTGAAGTTTTCCCGATTCTACCAGGTGCGAGAGGATGCTCTTTGCCTTTGTGGAGCCGATTCCGAGTTCGGCTTCCACATCGGTTCGTCGAATGCTGCCCTGTTGGTGCGCGAGCTCGAGCACCGCTTCGTTTTCATCGAGCACAACATGAACGTAGGTGACGCCCGGCAGTTCCCCGGACGCCTCCTGGCTGAAACTGGACGCTGCTTTTCGGGGGAGTTTCTCTCCGTCGGCCTTGTTCCCATGAGCTCCGTCGGCGGCCGGTGCCGTACGCGCGAGCGGGAAGGTCAGAATCGTGCGACTTGGTTCGAAGGTTTCCGCGAGG
>JAFUBE010000454.1 GCA_017460365.1 Eggerthellaceae bacterium | reverse complement strand
TGACAGATCGTGTCTGACGGAAAGCGTCACGCGCCGACGGCAAGGCACAACCTCACATGCCGGTGAGCACGAAGTGGCTGCGGCGGGTTTGCAGGATGCCCTCGCGGGCCATGCGCGAGAGCTCGGCGGACAGCGCGCTGCGGTCGACGCCGAGGTAGTCGGCCAGCTGCTGGCGGTCGTAGGGGATGTCAAACTCGGGCGAGCCGGCGCGCTCGGACTGGTCGGAAAGGTACGCCAGCACCTTCCCCCGAATGGTTTTCGGCGCCACGTGGAAGATTCGCCGCGAGAGAGCCAGGTTCTGCTGCGCGATGATGCCCGTCAGGTTGGCAGACGCACGGGCGTGGTTGGGGCATGCGCGCGGGCAGGTGGTGAGCACCTTCGCCACGGTGAGGAACATGATGCGGCAGTCCTCGGCGGCGACGACGTCGACCATCAGCGGCTCGGCGGGAACGGCGGCATACGCCTCGCCAAACATTTCGCCTGGGCCCCGAGTCCCCATCACGCTGACGTTGCCCCACACGTCCACGTTCTCGATGCGCACGCTCCCTTCCAGCACGAGCCCGACTTCGCGGATGCACTCGCCCATACGGTGGATGCGCTCGCCGGCGGCAAACGAGCGCCTGCGCACACCCAAGCAACCGAGCATTCCTTCTATCTCGTCGACGGTTGATTGCCGGAACAACGCCGTCTTCGTCAAGAGCTCGCTTTCCATTGCCCGCCCCCTCGGTGACAACTGCAGATGTTGTAGTGACAACATACACTAAAAGACAGGTTCGACGGCGGCTTCTCGCACACTCTTCCCATTTGTTGTAGATACAACGGAAACAGAAGCATCACCTTGCTATGCTTGGCGAACGAGAGCATCGAGACGATGAGGAGGGGCATCATGGAGCAAGCCATGAGCAGGCGCACCTTCGTCGCGGCATCGGCCGCGGCGGGTGCGGCGCTTGCCATAAACGGCTCGACGGGCGTGAAAGCAGCAGAAGCGCTTTCGGCGGCCACGCCGCCCGAAGGCGCGTGGTTCAGGACGACCTGCGCGCCGAACTGCACGGGCGCGTGCGGCATGAAGGCGTTCGTGAAAGACGGCGAGGTGAAGATGATTCGCCAAGCCGCCGACTACCCGTACGAGCACTACAATCCGCGCGGGTGCCTGAAGGGGCTGTCCATCAACACGTTGCTGCACGGGCCCGACAGGCTGACGAAGCCACGCGTGAAGGGCGCCGACGGCAAGCAGGTGGAAACCGATTGGGACACCGCGCTCGATACCGCGGCCGAGAAGCTGAGAGCGGTCATGGAAAAGTACGGCCCCGAATCGGTCGGCGTCATCTACCAGGTGCAGGGCACAGGGCATATCCAGAAAGGCGCGCTCGTGCGCATCGCCAACACGTTCGGCTGGTCGGTCATCGGCGGCTACGAGCTGAACGGCGACCTGCCGATGTTCTGGCCCGAGACGTTCGGCTGCCAGAGCGAGGAGCTCGAGTCGGATTGCTGGGAAGACTCGAAGCTCACGCTCATCTTCGGCTCGAACGTCATGGTGACGCGCCTGCCGGACGCGCATTTCCTGAACTTCTCGCGCGAGGCGGGCGGCCGCGTGGTGTGCCTCGACCCGAACTACTCCGCCACGGCCGAGAAGTCCGACGAATGGGTGCGCCTCGCGCCCGACTCCGACGGCGCGTTCGCACTGGGCATGGCGAAGGTCATCATCGACAAGGGCCTGTACGACGCGAACTTCATGAAGACGTTCACCGACTCGCCGATACTCATAAACGTGGAAACCGGCAAGCGCATCCTGGCCTCCGAGGTGGCGGGCGTCTCGCCCGTTGCGGACATTCCCGAATACCGCCAGAGTTACGTGGCCTACGACGAGCAGGCGGGCGCGTTCGTCGCCACCACGCCGCTCGAGCTTCCCGACACCAACACGTTCGCGCTCACCGGCACCTATGACGTGCCGCTGTCCGACGGCACCACGGTGAAGGCCAAGCCGGGCTTCCAGCTGCTTACCGAACGCCTCGCAGACTACACGCCCGACCGGGTCGCCGAGATCTGCAAGGTGGACGCCCACGTTATCGAGCGGCTCGCCCGCGAGGTCGCCGCGACGAAGCCGGCGCACATCATCTTCGGCGGCGGCGCGCAGCAGTGGCACCACGGCGACCTGAAGGGCCGCGCGTGCGCGCTCGTGGCGTGCCTGACCGGCAACATCGGCCAGCTTGGCGGCGGCATATCAACGTACGTCGGCCAATACAAGACACGTTTCGCGCCCGGCAGCTGGTTCAATCCGCCGCGCATGACGAAGCGCTCCGCGCCGTTCCACTACGCCGTGAACGGCCGCACCGACACCATGAGCGCCACCTTCCCCGAGCACGGCTACAAGGCGCTCGTCGTGGGCTGGGGCAATCCGCTCGAACAGCACAACGTGGCCAACTGGCTGCGCAACGCCGTGGAATCGGGCGACATCGAATGCCTCGTGTGCCTCGACTTCCAAAAGACCTACACCGTCGAACACGCAACGGTCGCGCTGCCGAGCGCCAGCTGGTACGAGAAGACCGAGCTCGTGACCACTCCCCCGCATCCGTGGGTGCAGCTGATGCAGCCGCTCGTCGACGCCCCGGGTGAGGCGCGCGAGGAAATCTGGACGTTCACCGAGCTGGCGAACCGCATCGACCCGAGCGTGGGTGACATGTGGCCGCGTTTCGCACCCGAGGATTCCGAGAAGCGCGCCGATGAGGTGCTGCGCATGCTGCTCGAAAAGGGCGGCCCCACCATCGAGCACATCACCGCCGAGCAGCTGCGCGAAAGCCCCGGCAAGCTGGCGCACACGAACCCCGGCGAGAAGAAGATCCCCTTCTGGGAGCAGATCAACGAGCGCGTGCCGTTTCCCACGGTATCGCGCCCGAACGCCTTGGACGTAACCGCCAAGTTCGTGAAGTCGGGCCGCATCGAGTTCTACAAGGACGAGGATACGTTCCTCGCGCTCGACGAGCAGCTTCCGTGCTACAAGCCGTCCTACGAGGACACCGAATACAAGGACAACCCGCATGCGCGCGAGCTGTACCCGCTCGGCTACATCACGCGCAACAGCGTGTTCCGCGTGCATGCGACCTACACGAACAACCCGTTCATGCTGGAACTACAGGACAACATGCCCAAGATCTTCCTGAACCCGCACGATGCACGCGAGCGCGGCTGCGCTGCGGGCGACTGGGTCGAGGCGTTCAATTCGCGCGGGCGCGTGCAGGGCATCCTGGTGGAAGACGAGGGCGTCTACCCCGGACAGTGCATCTTCGACCAGGGCTGGTGGTCGAAGTACGACAACGACACCAGCTACAACTCGCTCATCTTCCCGTGGATCAACCCCACGCACGAGGTGTATTACGTGGCCAGCGTGTGGTCGCCCAACATGGCCTGGAACGAATGCGTGTGCAACGTGAAGCTCGTCAACAAGGGAGGCGCGCCCGCTGACGTTCTGAAGAGCATGGAAGAGCACAGTAGCGTGGTGAGCGAAGGAGGTCGGCAATGAGGTACGCGATGGCGATAGACCTGGACCGCTGCATCGGCTGCCGCACGTGCGCGGTCATCTGCAAGGACCACAACGCCGAGCCTCCGGGAATCTGGTGGAACCGCGTGTTCACGAGCGGCACGCCCGAATACGACAAGGTCGTCAACGTAAACGGCCAGCTGCGCATGGAATTCGTGCCCATCAGCTGCCAGCATTGCAGCAACGCGCCGTGCGAGACGGCGTGCCCGACGCAGGCGACCTACATCGACGACAAGACCGGCACCGTGCTGGTGGACTACGAGCGCTGCATCGGCTGCCGCATGTGCGCGAGCGCGTGCCCCTATGGCGTGCGCCAGTACAACTGGGGCGTGCGCGCCGAGCTGAAATCGACCGACGGCGGCACGTACCGTTACGGCTATCCGGATGATTACCGCGACAACGGGCACCTGGTCTACACGCCCGCGCGTCCCGAAGGCGTCATGGAGAAATGCACGTTCTGCGCGCAGTACACGTCTGCGGGCATCGAGCCGGCGTGCTGTTCGGGCTGCCCGGCCAACGCGCGCATCTTCGGCGACATGGACGATCCCGAATCGTCCATCCGCAAATACCTCGAGGGCCGCGAGACCTTCACGCTCGGCGAGAAATACCACACCGAGCCCAACGTGTACTACCTCGCGTCGAAGCCGCGCCAACAGGTGAACATCGCCGGCACGAAGAGCGCCAAAGGAGATGAGTGATCATGGGGAAGATGGTTTTGAGCGGTGGCGAGAAGCTCGTATTGTGCATCGGCGTCGTTGCGCTCATCGTAGGCGCCGTTGGCTGGGGGATGCAGCTGACCGGAGGCCTCATTGCCGGGTCGGGCATGACGAACGTGTTCGTGTGGGGGCTGATGATCGCCGTGTTCGCGTTCATGGTGGGCTTCGGGGCTGGCGCGCAGTTCGTCTGCAGCATCATATACCTGCGCGGGCGCGATGATTTGAAGCCGTTCGCCCATGTTGCTGCGGCCGTGGGCCTTGCCTGCGTGGCCGCCGCCGGCGTGGCCATCCTGGCCGACCTCGGCGCCATCCGCAACATCCTGGCGATGATCGTGGGCCTTAACCTGCGCTCGCCGCTTGCCTGGGACATGGTGGCCATGACGCTGTTCTTGGTGCTTTCGGTCGTGCAGCTCGTGGCTATTGCGCGCGGCTCTGCGCGCACGCGCCTCTGGGTGCTGCTCGCGGGTGCCGCCGCGCTTTTGCTGCAGGTCGTGGAGGGGCTTTTGTTCTCGACGCAGTCGGCGCATGCGTGGTGGGCCACGCCGATCATGCCCGTCGACTTCGTGGCGGTGGCGTTCATGAGCGGCTCTGCGCTTCTGCTGGTTATCGCTGCAGCGCGCAAGGAAGGCCCCGGCACGCTTGCGTGGCTCGCGCGCTTCTGCGCCATCGCCATCGGCGTGCATTTGGTGCTGGCCGTTGCCGACCTGGCCATGGTTGCGATAGAGGGCGGCCCGGTGGCCGGCGGCGTTCTGGCCGCCCTTGCCGCCAACGCACCGCTGTACGCGACCGAGCTCGCACTGCCGCTTATCGCCATGGCGCTTCTGCTGACGCTCGGGAAGGGCGGAAAGCCCACCTTCTGCGTGCTTGCGGGGCTGCTGGCGATTGCCGGCGTGTTCGCCCACCGGCTGATGCTGCTCTTCCCCGCCTACAACGCGCCGTCGCTGTACCTCACGCTTTCGGGAACAGATTCGGTCACCGGCTCGTTCCCAATCTCGACAGGCCGCTACGTCGACTGGGGCAGCGCGTTCGCGAGCACGACCGACTACGCGCCCGCCTTCGCCGAATGGCTCGCCGCGCTTCTGCCCGTCGGAGTCGCGGCAGTCGCTGCCGTGGTCATACTCGCAGCCATCCGCGTCATTCGCGACCGCACGTCGGCACGCTCGCCTCGCGGCTGAACCCTATAGCGCCACGCCCGCGAAACTGCCCCACTTACTGCCAGACCCAAAGTGGGGCAGTTTCGCAACGCCTTGCAAGCAGAGGGCATCGAGCTGCCCGAGGAAACCGAGCTGTCCGACGAAGTTCTCGACCAGGTTGCAGGCGGCGTCGACCAAGCGTCGTGCCCTCATAACCACCTTGTGTACAGAACCAAGGTTTACAGCATCACTCCCGGCAAAACGACTGGGGCTACCACGTGGTGTACAAGAAATTCTACACGTGCAAAGACTGCGGAATCCAATACTGGGAAGGCGAGCGCCCGAAGTAAGCGGGAGCAATTGCCCCTTTGTCACCCTCGGGCGAAGGGATCATAAAGCATGCCTTGGCGACGCTCGCCCGCCTCGTCGAAGCGGGCGGTCATGCTGTGGCGACGTTGTGCTTCTCCCCGCGCATTGCCGCGCGCGAGCGTTGCGGGACCAGGGAGCTGCCCTATAATATGAGCAGATGGAACCATAATTACATTCTTGTTTTACTTCGAGCGATAAGGAGCTGTTATGGAATTCGACGAGATGAGCCAAGAGCTGAAAGACAAGGCCAGAGCGTGCAAGACCCCGGAAGAGGTGCTGGCGCTTGCTGGTGACGAAGGGTATGAATTGAGCGACGCCGAGCTCGAGCAGATTGCCGGAGGCAAAGGCAAGTGGGCTCACGAAAAGTGCGATGACTTCATCAGGCAAGGGAAGCCCCGCAAAAAATAGGCCGCAGCCTGCGTCATGCAAGCGCCCAGACCTGGCTCCCCGTCGAACGGCGGGGAGCCAGCTTTCTTCAGGCAGCCAAGCCCTCGCAATCCGGGCTATCGGCTGAAGCGCTTAACGCGCCGGTCATCCTCGCCGTGAGCGTCATCGCCATCCCGAACGTGTCTGACGGGAAGTGCCACACCTTCGCTCTGCACGAATTGAGACGGCATGCGCTATAGCTGTCTATAGCTTGCCATAGCTCTTAAACTGGTCATAATATGTAATCTATAAGTGTTATGACCTATTTAAGCCAGTAACGTACGTGGCCGGGTTCAATTCCGATCGAATCCGGCCACGATGCGTTTCAGGCGATGACGAAGGAGGCTCCCGATGGGCAGCGCAGCGAACTTGAACGAGCTGGAGGTCGATATCGCCCTCCTCGAGCGGGTGAACCCGGTGTTTCTCACCGCGAAGATGACGCTTTTCCAACTGGCCGAAAACGGGGACCCGAACGCGGCCGCGCTCGCAGAGGACATGGGCCTGACGCGCGAGGCGACGCAGAACAGCGCGAC
>JAFUBE010000054.1 GCA_017460365.1 Eggerthellaceae bacterium | reverse complement strand
GGCCGAGTGAAGGGGGCGCGATGTTTTGCAACAACTGCGGAGCCAAGCTTCCCGATGGTGCGAAATTCTGCCAGAGCTGCGGAGTGGTTGTGGGAACCGTTTCAGACGACGGCGCGCCGCCGACCCCGCCTGAACCGCCGGCTCCTTCCGGAGGCGGTCTGCCGAAATTGGTGATCGCCATCATCGCTGCTGCGGTTGTGGTGATAATCCTTCTGTTCGTAGGGCTTACGCAATGTTCGGGCGCGAACGAGGCTCCGAGCAAGTCTTCCTCGTCGTCAGGCGCCGTGTCCTCGAATTCCAGCAGCTCGTCTTCCTCGAGTTCCAGCAAATCTTCTTCAAGCTCCGGCGAGTCCTCGTCGAGTTCGAGCAAGTCGAGTTCCAGTTCCGCCAAAAGCTCGGGCAGCTCGGCGAAATCGAGCGCTTCGGCAACGTGCGAATGGGAACCCGAGGCCCGCCAGTTCTTGAACGTATACCCGGCCAACCATGTGCTCGCGGGCGGCGGGATGGACGATCCTTACGCCTTGACGGTCGACGAGTGGGCGAGCCGGTGCCTAGAATACGTGAATCCCTCTTCGACGATTGGCGAGCGGCTAACCAATGACAAGGTGAACCTTGCAGGCCAGCTCGGCTTCTACGATGCCGCTTCCGTCGTGACCGACACGAAAGTCACGTCTTCCAGCAAAAACAGCGTTGTGGTGCAGGTGACCATGAAGAGCACGCAGAACGCGTGGAAGGACGCCACCGAGTTCAGGCGGTCCTTCATCGTGGACTTCAACGCAGGCGGGCTCGTCATCGACGTGAAGGAGACGTCGAGCAGCGCCAAGGCGATTTAATCGCCGCTTTCTTCTTGCCGTTTGAGGAATCGTGACGGGCTATACGGGAGCTACTGCACCTTCACGGTGAAGGTCTTGGTCACGGTGTTCGATTTCTTGTAGTTATCCGAAGCTTTTGCGTATACGGCGACAGCGGCTTTGTACGTGCCTTTTTTGGTGCCCTTTTTAACGGTCGCCAATCCAGTTGTGCTTGAAATCGATAATTTGCCCGATCCGCCCTTCTTCTTATAGACCAGCGACGTTTTTTTGCCGGTCACCTGGCTGATGCAACGGACGACGGGCGAATAAGAGGCGGTCGTGGTTTGCCTCACTTTGGCTGTCGATGTTTTGACTGAGATTTTCTGGGATGCCTTCATTATCTTATACGTCCTGCTAACCAAGAGGTTCCGGTAGTCGCCTATTCCTTTGGCGGTGACGGTTGCCGTGCCAGCTCGAGTTGCGTTTTCGTACGATAGCGTGTAATGGCTCGAATCGAGAACTGCTCCGTTTATCCTCACTTTCGGAGTAGGCATGATAGTTCGGCCAGTGTAAGTGAACGGCCCGATCGCGTCCATGGTTGCATTCGAGACGTCGGGCGTCGGAGATGAGCTGCTTGATGAAGTCGAGCTCGAAGAGCTGCTCGAAGCCGAGCTGGCCGAACTCGTCGAGCTCGCCGAAGACGAATGCGTAGAGCTAGCCGAGGCCGAGCTTGGCAAACTGCTCAGAGTCGTACTCGTCGAACTGGTCGAACTCGCAGAGCTTGCCGAAGACGAGCTCTGCGAGTTGGTCGAGGGCGACGGCACCGATGAGGTTGACGCTGCTGACGAGGTTGACGATGGTACGGAGCTGTCTGCCGGGGATGAACGAGTGATGCTCGAAGAGGATGAGGCTGTGCTGCTCGCAGTCTTGGTCGGTTGCGGTTGGCTCTCTACGGTCATGTCGAAAGTCGCTTTGATGGAGTCGTTTCCGTCCAGTGAAGCCGTAATAGTTGCATCTCCAGCTGAAATGCCAGTTACTAAGCCGTCGCTGACGTTGGCTACTTGTGTATTCGACGAAGACCAGCGCCATATGCCGCCCGTGGGGGATGCGGCCAGAGCGAGGGCCACGGTGGAGCCGACGCGTACGGTTTTGCTACCTGAAATGGAGGCATCGTATACCGTGATGTCCCTGCTGATGGAAAAACTGCCGCGTGAAGCCCTGATCGTTGCATGCCCGGAACTGACGCCTGTTACGACGCCGTCGTTGACTGCGGCCACAGATTCGTCGTCTGAGCTCCATGCCCAGCTTCCCGAAACGCTGTCTGTCGGTTCGAAGCGCGCCGTCTGCCCCACCATTATCTCGTCAGCGGAAGCGCCGAGCACGGCCTTGGCGCATTTCACGGCTTCGTAGGCGTTCACCAGGCCGTAGCCTGTCTTCGAATCGAATCCGCTCGAACCGACGTCGGTTGCTGTGCTGTGGACGATGTCGATGACCTGCCCCGCCGACAGCGATGGGTTTGCGGCGAATATAAGAGCAGCCGCGCCCGAGACGATAGGCGTAGCCATCGACGTGCCGAAAAGCTCCTTGTAGCCAGATGGCGAGGTGCTCAGAATGCCGTTGCCCGAGGTAACCGAACTGGTGTTGGTGGTTCCGCCTGGACCTGCGATATCCTTGGTGGACTGCGAGTCTTTGTTGTAGTTGGAATAGGCGGGTTTGTTGCGGTTCTTGTCGAGGGCGATGACGTTGAAGCCGTGCTTGTCGATAAGGTAATCGCCGGGGTAAATGTTGTAAGGCGGCGTGGATCCCACGTTGTTGCCCGCAGCGCAGACGGTTACTATTCCGTTCGCATACGCTTCTTCTATTTTTCGAAGAACCTCGTCATTCGGGCTGACCGAATTCCTCTCGCCGCCCAAGCTCATGTTGATGACCTTGATGTTGTGCTCCTGCGCATGGGCGATGATGTAGTTATAGGCTTTGAGCAGACAATACGAATCGGTGCCCATGTCCGTTTTGTCTTCATTCCACGAGAAAACCTGTATCGGCATGAACTTGGCATTGTACGACACGCCTGCCACTCCGATGGCATTGTTGGCGACAGCTGACACGATGCCGTATACATGAGTCCCGTGCGAGTTTTCGCTGATGTCGCCGATTCCCGACCCCGATGCGTCGTAGCCCTCAACGTAATTATTCACAAGGTCTTCGTGGTTGTAATCGCATCCGGAATCAATCACGGCTACGGTGACGGAGCCTTCGCTCTTTGCGATATCCCATGCATTGTATGCATCGACGCCATGGGTGGCGTCGAGATACCATTGCTCGGCGTGCCGTGCGTCGTTTATTTCTGTTGCCAGAGTCGTGATTATTCCAGTCGATAGCGAGCCGGCGTTGCTTGTTGGCGCGGTATTGCTGTCGAGCAGGTGATACCTGTAGTTCGGCTGAGACGATGCGATGCCGGAAACTGCGCCGAGCTGGGAGATGGCCGACTCCACCGTGCCGCCTTCGGCGATGGTGAATTTGGCAAAGCCAGCGTTTATATCATCAGGGGTCACTTGCTGCTCCGAAATGCTCGTCACCGAAGCCAGCGAAGCGTTGACGGCATCGGTTGTGGCACCTTGGTCGAACGACGCGATCACCGAAGAGGGGTCGTATTCTGCTTGTGCCTCTTTATCGAGGTTGACGGCCTCGGTCGCGGAAGCAGGAACCGATGCAAGGCCGGGATGGCTTTCCGCTTCTTGCTCAGGTTGCTGGAGAGGTGCAGGAGTCATGGTGAAAACCGCAACCGCAACTGCAATTGCCGCAATTGCGACTAGGAAGGTGATAGAATGCCTATGATGCGATTTTGAAGCCATTCGCAGCCTTTCAGAGGATGTGTCCAGTATAGGTCATCGGACGCGCTTTTTAGGCCGCCGTGTTCAATGGTTACTCTGCGCAGTTGCGCTAGACGGGCGCTGCCCTGCGAGACGGTCGTGTATACTAGAGCGACTCAAATTGCATGCTCAAAACAAGGCATATAGGTGACAGCATGGCACAAGAAATCATCGTCGTGCATGGGAATGGTACGCTGGCTGGCGAAGTCCAGGTGTCCGGAGCGAAAAACTCGGCTCTCAAGCTCATGGCGGCATCTATTCTCGCGGGAGGGGAATGCATCATTCGCAACGTTCCGCGTATTTCCGATATCGAAGTCATGGCGGAAGTTCTCGAACAACTCGGCGCGCGCGTCGAACGCAACAACCACGAAGGGCGCGACGAGCACACGCTGACCATCGACACGTCGAGCGTCAATTCTTTCGAAACGCCCTACGAGCTTGTTTCGAAGATGCGCGCGAGCATCTCGGTGCTCGGTCCCCTTATAGGGCGGTTCGGCTCTGCGCTCGTCGCCATGCCGGGCGGCTGTCAGATAGGAGCCCGCAAGATCGATATGCACCTCAAGGGACTCGAGTCTCTCGGCGTGGAATTCGGCATCGACCACGGTTACCTGAAGGCAACCACGCCGCATGGTCTCAAGGCTGCGCATGTCGTGCTCGACTTCCCGAGCGTCGGTGCAACCGAGAACATGTTGATGGCCGCAGTCGTCGCCGAAGGCGTTACCACTATCGAGAACGCGGCGCGCGAACCGGAGATCGTCGACCTCGCGAACATGCTCGTCGAGATGGGGGCGCGCATCGAGGACGCGGGCTCTTCCATCATTCGCGTGACAGGTGTGCCGATTGGCGCATTGCATCCCTGCGATCATGCCACGGTCGGCGATCGTATAGAGGCGGGCACGTTTTTGGCTGGCGGCGCGTTGACGGGCGGTCCTCTTACCGTACGCGGCATCGATCCGTCGTACTTGCGCATGGCCATAATGAAGCTGCGTGAAATGGGTTGCACGGTGCGGGAGGGCGACGATTTCGTTACCGTTACGCGAGAAGGCGACTTGCGTCCCGTCGAAATTCAGACGCTGCCTCATCCAGGGTTTCCAACGGATCTGCAGGCCCAGTTCATGCTGTTGGCCGCGTGCGCCAAGGGAACGTCGGTCATCACCGAAAACGTATTCGAGAACCGGTTCATGTTCGCCGCGGAGCTGGCTCGCATGGGTGCCGATATCGTGATCGAAGACCATCACGCCCTCGTGCGCGGCGGGTGCCAACTGCAGGGGGCGCCGGTGTCCTCGACCGATTTGCGGGCAGGTGCGGCGCTCGTGCTTGCAGGAATAGTCGCGGAAGGCGAGACGCGTGTCCACAAGATCAGCCACATCGACCGTGGCTATGAGGATTACGTGGGTAAGCTGCGCTCCCTTGGTGCCGAAGCGTCTCGCGAGCTGCCGTACCGAAACCATCGCGCGACCATCCGCGTGGAAACGGAATGCTAAGCCATGCCGAATCATCGTAGGCCGTATTCTGCCAGCCGTTCACGGCGCACATCGAGACAGGTCAACGAGCGGACGGTTGGCACGCACGTTACCCGAGGCACGGTTTCCCAGCACGTGCGAACCACCGGTAGGCGTCCGAACGCTTACGCCGCTTCGATTACCCGGCGTGCGCGCATCAGGCGTATGATCGTGGGATTGGTCGCAGTCGTCATCGTGCTGGCCGTGGCTGTCGGCGCTGGTTTTTTGGCGTTTAGGGGTACGGTCGGCGGACAGCTGGCCCTGAAGAATTCCGATGCGGGGGGCGCGCTCGTTCCCGTGAGAACGGCAGAACCCAGCTACGTGGTTATTTCCGCCGAGCTTGGCGCCGTTGCAGCTCCGCTCGACAACGGCGGCCCCGATGTCATTCTGCTCGCACGGCTCGATGCTGCGAACCGCAAGCTTGCGCTTGTGAACGTCCCCCCAGAGCTGCAGATTACGTCGGACAATCGCTCCAATAGCCTCGCTTCCATCGCCCAATCCGGCGATGCAGCGCTTATTAACGCAATCGCCACGTTTGCCAAGATCGACATATCGCATTTCGTGAAGATCGACGAGGGGGGTGTTGCGGGCATCGTCGATGAGCTCGGCGGTATCGAGGTCGATGTTAAGCAGGCGATCGACGATCCCCATGCTGGTTCGATCTTCATACCCGAGGGTACGCAGGTGCTCGGAGGCGAGCAGGCCGTTACCTACTTGAGGGCC
>JAFUBE010000453.1 GCA_017460365.1 Eggerthellaceae bacterium | reverse complement strand
CGAACCGGGGCAATTCCGCAGACTACCCCACTCGCCGCCAGACCCAAAGCGGCGCACCCGCGCGGACTACCCCACTTACTGCCAGACCCAAAGTGGGGTAGTTTCGCGGAATTGCCCCGGTTCGGGTCCGGCGGGAGCGGGACGGCGGGCAGACGCTTAGCCGTTGATCTTCACGATGGGAGCGTAGTCCTTCAACAGCTTCTTGGTTTCTCCGAGCTTGGTGAAGCGGACGTAGATGGTGTCGCCGTCGACTTTGGTCACGGTACCGCGGCCGAAGGTCTTGTGGTCGACATGGTCGCCCTTCGCGAAGGTCGACTGGGCACCCGATTTCTTCTCGGGCAGCGACAGCCCCGTGCGCGCGTCGCGCGAGCGCTCGCCTGAACCATGCGCGCTCGACCGGCTCGATACGCGGCCACGCCCCGCCTCGGCACCTGAGCCGGATATGCCGCGACGGCTGCCGCGTTTTTCCCAGCCGGTGCCTGCGAAGCCGACCGAGCCTACGCCCGTCGTCTGGCGCAAGCCTTCGGGAACCTCGCGCAAGAATCGCGACACCGGGTTGGCGTGCGTGCTGCCGAACAGCTGGCGCTGCGAGGCGCACGTGAGGTACAGGTGCTTTCGCGCGCGCGTGATGGCGACGTAGGCCAGACGGCGCTCCTCTTCGATCGCCGAAGCATCCCCCATGGAATTCATGTGCGGGAACAGCGACTCTTCCATGCCGGCGACGAACACGCAGTCGAATTCGAGCCCCTTCGACGAGTGGACGGTCATGAGCGTGACCGCACGCCCGTCGTCGGTGGCGGCATCGAGGTCGGTTCGCAAGCGCACCCACTCGATGAAGTCGGCAAGCGAATCGCCGCGCAACACGCGTACGGGCTCGGCGCCTTGCGCATCGCTCGCGGTAGGCGCCGCGAACTCGGCATCGTCGTCTTCATGGGTTTGCGTGAACTCGTCGACGACGCCCAGAAGCTCTTGGATGTTCTCGATGCGGCTGCGCGCCTCGTCGGTGCCTTCCATCTGATAGGCGGCGATGATGCCGGCCTTGTCGATGATCATCTCCACCACTTTGCGCAAATCGCCCTCGTAAGAAGCCGCATCCTTTACGATCTGCACGAACTCGCCTATTGCCTTACGTGCCGCGGGCCGCAGCTCCTCGTCGACGATGGCCAGCTCCGCCGCGTTCATGAACGTGGTCTGGCCCTCGTAAGCGAGCGCCTGGATGCGCTCGACGCTCGTCTTGCCGATGCCGCGCTTGGGTTCGTTGATCACGCGCGTGGCCGCCATGTCGTCGGCGGGGTTGACCGCCAACGTGAGATACGACATGACATCCTGGATTTCCTTGCGCTCGAAAAAGCGCGTGCCCCCCACGATGCGGTACGGCACGCCAGCGCGCAGCATCATGTCTTCGAGCATGCGGCTCTGCGCGTTGGTGCGGTAGAAGACGGCCAACTGGTCGTAGCTCATGCCCTGCTCGTGACGCTTCTCGATCTGCCCCGCGATCCAACGGCCCTCGTCGCGTTCGTCGGAAGCCATGAACACCTGGATCTTGTCGCCCGGTTCGCGGTCGGTGACGAGTTTCTTCGACTTGCGGTTCATGTTGTTCGCGATGACCGCGTTGGCGGCTTCGAGGATGTTGCCAACCGAACGGTAGTTCTGCTCGAGCTTGATCGTGGTGCAACCTGGATAATCGCGCTCGAACTCCAGGATGTTGCGCAAATCGGCGCCGCGCCACGAATAGATGGACTGGTCGTCGTCGCCGACCACCATGATGTTCTTGTGCGACGCCGCGAGCAGCCTGCAGATCTCGTACTGCGCGTGGTTGGTGTCCTGGTACTCGTCGACCAGAATGTAACGGAAACGCTTCTGGTAAGCGGAAAGCACGTCGGGATGGTGCTTCAAAAGCAGGTAGGCGTACAGCAGCAGATCGTCGAAATCGAACGCGTTTGCCGCGCGCAAGCGCTCTTGCAGCCGCCGGTACACGCGTGCCGCCTGCTTGCCGACCGGGTCGACCGCCGCATCCGCGAAGTCGCCCGCCACGACGAGCTCGTTTTTCGCCTGCGATATGCGGTTGCGTATAGCGTTTATGGGAAAGCGCTTCGGATCGATGTCGAGCTCGGCCATGATGTCGCGCACGAGCCGCTTGCTGTCGGCTTCGTCGTATATCGTGAAGTTCTTCGAGAAGCCGAGCGTTTCCGCATCGGCACGCAACATGCGCACGCACATGCTGTGGAACGTCGACACCCACATGCCGCGCGCGCGGTTGCCGATGAGCCCGTTCAAGCGCTCGCGCATTTCGGCGGCAGCCTTGTTCGTGAACGTGATCGCCAGCACTTCCCACGGCGCCGTATCGGTGCTCTCTATGATGTTCGCAATTCGGTACGTGAGCACGCGCGTCTTGCCGCTGCCCGCCCCCGCAAGCACCAGCAGCGGACCTTCCGTACAGAGCACGGCCTCGCGCTGCGCTTCGTTCAAGCTGTCGATGTCGATTGCCATGGAAACCCTTCTGTTAGCAGTAAAAACCCACTGCGGTCACTCTAAAGCGAATAATGTAGTCATGATGGGACATTATTGGTACATTCAAGCCATTTGCCGATATTGCGCACCACTTCACGTCAGACATGTTCTGGCGCATTCGTTGGCAGGATTCGGCGCTGGCGCGCCGACGGCGGCACGAGTGCCGCCCCTACGAGAATTCCCCAAAGCCCGGGCGATTCGTAGAGGCGGCATGCGCCTTTCAGGTTGGCCTGCTGGAGCGAAACGGCTTCTACGCGTTCGCCTTTTCGAATTCGGCCATGAAGTCGACGAGGGCTTGCACGCCTTCGCGGGGCATGGCGTTGTAGATGCTCGCGCGCATGCCGCCGACCGAGCGATGGCCCTTGATATTGGCGATGTTGTGCTCGGCCGCCTCGGCGATGAACTTCGCGTCGAGATCCGCATTGCCCGTGATGAACGGCACGTTCATGATGGAGCGGTCTTCCTTCCGCGCAGTGCCTTGGAACAGGCTCGACTGGTCGAGGAAATCGTAAAGAAGCGCTGCCTTCTCGTGGTTGCGCTTGCCTATGCCCTCGAGGCCTCCCTGCTCCTTGAGCCATTTGAACACGAGGCCGCATATATAGATCGTGTAGCACGCAGGCGTGTTGTACAGGCTGCCCGCATCGGCCATCGTCTTCCAACGCAGGAGCGTGGGCGTGTACGGCAGCACGTCTTCGCGGACGAGGTCTTCGCGCACGATGACGATGGCAAGGCCGGCCGGGCCGACGTTCTTCTGCACGCCGCCGTAGATAACACCGTACTTCGCCACGTCGATCGGCTCGCTCAAGAAGCACGAAGACACGTCGGCGACCAGCGGTACATCGCCTGTTTCGGGCAGCTTGTGGTACACCGTGCCGTAAATCGTCTCGTTCTGGCAGATGTAGAGGTAATCGGCGTCGGGGCTGACCTCGATGGAATCGACGTCGGGCACGTACGAGAACGTCTCGTCTTCGCTCGAAGCCAGGCAATTGGCGGAGCCGTACATCTTGGCTTCCTTGTAAGCTTTCTTCGACCAGCTGCCCGAGACGATGTAGTCGGCCACACCGCTTTCCGCTTTCATGAGGTTCATCGGAATAGCTGCGAACTGGGTCGTCGCACCGCCCTGAACGAACAGCACCTTGTAGTTCTCGGGGATGCCCATGAGTTCGCGCAGGTCGGCCTCCGCGGTGTCGATGATGCTCTGGAACGGCTTGGAACGATGGCTCATCTCCATAACCGACATGCCCGTTCCCTGGTAGTCGAGCATTTCATCGGCCGCCTGCTTCAGCACCTCTTCCGGCAACACCGCCGGACCCGCCGAAAAGTTGTACACCCTGCTCATGAAAACCTCCCTTGTAGATGATTGATTGGAACACTATACCACCACGCAGCGCGCCAGCCTTCTCTCAAGCAACGCACTTGCCCCATTTTCCGCCCCACCCGCCGCCGGACCCAAACCGGGGCATTGCCGCGGACTGCCCCACTTACCGCCAGACCCAAAGTGGGGTAGTTTCGCGGAATGCGCGTCGTCCGAAGCGCACTCCGAGAAACTACCCCCCGTTGGG
>JAFUBE010000452.1 GCA_017460365.1 Eggerthellaceae bacterium | reverse complement strand
GGCAGGTGTACCAGCAGAACCGCTTCATACAATTTGATAGCGCATGCCATGAGCAGTCATCCGACGACTTCTTCTTGAAATCCGCGAAGGTCTTCGGCGCCGACCGCGCTCCCGCGCGAGCCTATTTGGAATCGATTGGCGAGCGCGCGCTTTTGGAAAGCGATGAGCACGATTACCTGGAGTTCCCCATCGGGCGCGTCGCCAGTCTAGCCGCGGCGCTACCCGCCACGGAAATCTGCATTAGCACCAGCATCGCAGAGGTGCGGGAAGGCCGCCCGGTACTCCGGGAACTCGCCATCGCCAAATGGGTTTGCTGATGGCCGTATAGGCGCGTCTAATGGAAGTCCCAGAACCCGGTACCCGTTTCCGGGTCGTGCTTCATCATGATAAGACCGCCGACAATGGGTCTGATCTCGATTTCCGCCGTGTAAGATATGGTTATCGACTTCACGTGACCGGCGCTTACGCAATGTGCATCGCCCTCTTTGTGCGCGAAGGCCGCATGCGCGTGGCTATGAAGCTCGCCCTGCTCGTCTGATATCACGTTGCCGACGAGCGAT
The DNA here is from genome assembly GCA_017460365.1 of Eggerthellaceae bacterium. GTDB lineage: Bacteria > Actinomycetota > Coriobacteriia > Coriobacteriales > Eggerthellaceae > UBA9715. The sequence continues at coordinate 2,404 of JAFUBE010000452.1, read as the reverse complement.
ACGAGCTCGAGCATGCCCGTTAGCTGTCGCGTCTCGAAAGCGCCCTCTTCGGGAATGAACGTCTGGATTTCAGCAGAGCTACATCCGCCGATGCCGCTGAACGTGGCGGAGCCGAAGCCTTCCTTGCGGCACACGTCCAATATCGAAGAGATGACCTCTTCGCCACGATCGATTCTCGCATAGCAGACTTCCCCGTACTTTCGATATTCCATGGCCAAACCTTTCTTACGCTGCCTCGCCTGGTGCTCCCGTAAGCGCAATTGTATCCGAAACCTCGATGGGCACGCCCCTTGCAGTGGAGCGAGCCCAATCGGCCTGCATCGACTTTGGAACGTTACACCACCTTCACGGTGAGCTTCACGGCCTTTATAGTCTTGGCCTTGTAGTTCTTCGTGGCGGCTTGGGCTGCGCGGACTTTCACCGTATACGCTTTCTTCGCGAGACCGCGTTTCAGAACGACTTTGCCACCCGACTTCACGACGATCTTGCTCGCGCCCTTAGCCTTCTCGAACGCAAGCTTGCCGGCGCTGGCCTTGTTCGCCACCTTGAAGGCTTTCTTCAAGGCGATTGTCTTCGAGGCGTTTTTGAGCGTTTTCGCCTTCACCGTAATGGTCTTACCAGTCACCTCGAGGGGGGTTGTTTGCGCGCACGATCCGATAGGTCGCCTCTGCGGACGTCCCCTCGTAGTCGCCTATGCCGACGGCTCGCACGGTGTAGGTGCCCGCGTTCTTCGACTCTGGCCAGCCCACGGTGAAGTCGACGCCCTCGACGAGTTCCTGGCCGCCAACCGTCTTCACGACGGGCCTCTGCACCTGCCAGTTAAACACGAACATCCCGGCCGAAAGTGCGAGCGCGGCGCCCTCGACGCTGCCGCCTTCGTTGTCGGCGAACACCTTCAGCGAGAAGTTGTCGAAATCGTAATATGGGTTCAGCGCTCCCTCGTGCTTTGCGAGCTCGGTGTCGAATTCCTTATCGAACCGGTCGCCTAGCTCGGCCGCGATCTGCGAGCCTTCCTCCTTGCCTGCGACGATCTGGCTAGACCAGTCGACCCACGCGCCGTCCTTCAGCAAGAAGCTCTCGCCCGGGTTAACCACGCCCTTCACGTACGACGTCACCTTGTCGCCGTACTTCTCGATCGACGACTGGTTCACATCGCGGTGCACGGGCACGTGGTAGGTCGTCTTTCCGTCGGCCTGCGCCGTGAGCGTCGCCACCACCGCAAAGCGCTTGCCGTGCGCGAGCATGACCGGGTTGTCGATCGCGATGCGATGGTAGCCGCCCCAGGTGAACGTTTTCTCGACCGTCGCCACGCGCGTGCCGTCCGTCGGCGAGGTCGCCCCATCGGCAAGTTCATACAGTTCGAGCTTCACCTTCGTGTCGGGCACCTCGGTTTCCACCGACAGGGCGCGTGCGACTTGGTCTTTCCCGGCGGTGAACACATTCGCGCACGACACCTCGCCTGTGAACTTCTCGGTATGGGCGACCGGCGACGGCATGAGATCGTACTGGTTTATGACATCCGACACGTGACCGGTCACATCGTAGTCGAAGCTCTCGGGGTTCGACAGACTCATGTCGTAGTAGGACACGTAGAGGTATCCCGTGTGCTTGCCGTCCTTGTCGAGGGCGCCGTTCGTGCCCTTGTTCGGGAACGCGGCGTTTTCGCTACCGTAACTGTTCTTCACGATCCACGCGCCGTCGGCGGGCGGCGTTTTGCCTCCCACCGCGAAGTTTTCCTTCGACCACGTGTCGTCCCAGCCCACAATGCAGGTGATATGCGCCGACCCGTACACCTTGCCCTCGTCGCTTCGCGTGTACTGCGACCAGGTCTCGCGGTTGGTGAACCGGGAGTTTCCGTCGTCGTCGGTCCGGGTTTCGCTGTCATCGAAGAGGCTTACGGAAACGCCCCGCCCGGCGTAGAGCTCGCGCTTTATGGCCGTCGTGGCATCTGCGTTGTACTTGTATTCCTGGCCTTCGACGCCGCCGACGGGAAGCGGCAGCACATTGCTCTCCTCGAGCTCGTAGGCGCGGTTGAAGCGCTGCGCCTCGGGAACGCTCCAGTCGTAGGCAGGCGAGTCTTTCGTCGGTACGCGTATGAAGTTGCCATTGGCGTCGAAGACGGGTTCGGCCGAGTAGGATTCAAGATCGCCGCTCGCGGCAAGCTCGGGCGTCACCGCAACCTGCGCGGGACGGCGCGGCGAGGTCATCTGTTCGCCATCTTCCAGGTAGTTCTGGGCGAAAGCGTGATAGGTCTTGTCGGGGTTCGCCGCAAGGAACTCATGCAGCGTTGTGCCGCTAGGCGAATCTATTCGCGCGGCACGCGCATAGCTGGCTCCGTCGACGATCTCGACCCCTTCCAGCGCGCGCACACGGAAGAACGAGAGCAGCTCGTCGAACCGGTAGG
>JAFUBE010000451.1 GCA_017460365.1 Eggerthellaceae bacterium | reverse complement strand
CGTTATCGTGATTGCCCGTTTTGCATAGAAGGTAACCTCCGCATCGCTAAGTGTCAGTGTGCGATTGCGATCGGCCCTTTTCTTTTCGTCCATGTAGACTCCTTCAATGTCTTTGAAAGTTGCCAGTATGTCATTCGTTTGCTCGTATGCTTATTAAGGTTTACGTTAACTCATATTCGATCTCGAGACTCAGAGAGCTCGCCGATTATGCACATGTGAACGAATGGATACCTGTTCCGCCTTGCCGCCGATGTAGAGCCAAAGGCGCGGCTTTGCCTTCGTCTGGGCATCAGAAAGCATCGCCACGAACGCGCCCAACGTTCACGCCGCGCACATGCCTACCTTTGAGAAGTTCCCGCACGATGAGAATGACAAGGTGAGGATGGAGGCTCCCGAAATGTTCCGCGTCCTCGGCAAGCACAGGCCGGGACCCGTCCTGCCATGCATTGAGCAGTGCAGAGAATGGCGGAATCTGACGCCAGCCGAGTCGTGAGAATTCACTGTCAGGGCGCGATAAAGGCGATGGAATCGAAGTGGGAAAATACTCGCGTATCATCCACGCAGGACATCGTCCATCGTCGCATAGGGCAAAGGGGTCAGACCCTTTCTGTCGCACGGTTCTGCCGGTAATTAGTCGAACTCTTCCGACACGGCTTCCAGCAGCTCGCGGATGGGCAGCTTCTGCGGACATTCGCGTTCGCACTTGCCGCATTTGATGCAGTCGCCGGCGCGGCCGTGGCCGTTCCCGACGAGCGAGTTCGAGTAGTACCACCCCGGATTCCAGCCGCCGAACACGCGCTTGGTGTTAAGCGCGCCGAGCATCTCGGGGATCATGATCTGCCTCGGGCAGCCGTCGGTGCAGTAATGGCAGGCGGTGCACTCCACCATGCCGAGTTCGCGGAACACGTCGTGAACCTTCATCAGGCCGTCAATGAATTCCTGCGGCAGCGGCGCGGGGTCGGCCATCGAGCGTATGTTGTCCTCCATCTGCGAGAGGTCGCTCATGCCCGAGAGCACCACCTTGTTGTTGGGGTAGCTCGCCGCGAAACGCAGCGCCAGCCCCGCGTTCGAGAGCCCCTCGGGATTCGGCAACGCGTCGATCACCGCTTGCGCGGCAGCCGGCAGGTTCACGAGGCTGCCGCCCTTCACAGGCTCCATGACCAGGCAAGGCACCCCATGACGCTCGCACACTTCGTAGCAGCCGAGCGATTGCACGGCGCCGTTGGCGAAGTCGGCGTAGTTGAACTGGATCTGCACCGCCTCGATCTCGGGGTGCTCGCCCAGGATGCGCTCGAGCACGTCGGGCGAGTCGTGAAAGGATATGCCGAAGTGACGCGCCCGCCCGTCGGCGAGGAATTCCGGTACCACGTCGAACACGCCGCAGCGGGTGTACAGATCGTAATGAGCCGCGTTCACGGCGTGCGCGAGCAGCATGTCGAAGTAGCCGACCCCGCAGGCTTCGAGCTCGCTTTGGAACACCTCGCGCAAGCTCTGCGGGTCGCGGAAGGTGCCGTGCGTCAGCTTGTCGGTGAGGAAGAAGCTCTCGCGCGGATGGCGCTTCACCAGGCACTCACGCAATGCCGTTTCGCTTTTCCCGCCATGGTAGGGACGCGCGGTGTCGAAGTAGTTGAAGCCCGCGCCCAGGAACGTGTCGACCATGCGGCGCATTTCGCCGTAGCCGCCCTCGCCGCCACCACCGGGAAGCCTCATGCACCCGAAGCCGAGCCTGCCCTGCACCTCGTCGGTCCAACTTGCCAAACGTACCACCCTCTCAAAACGAATTGCAGAACGGTCCTGCAACTAACTCAATCGCCTTTACCGTATGAAATTCGTGCCGATGCGCCGCTCGGGCTGCACCGGCGGCTCTACGCCGGCGGCTCGACCCGCCTCGATCGACTTCATGAGCCAAGCCATGTTGCGGCCGAGCACCTGCATGACCTGCACGCCCTCTTCGTCGCGCACGACCTCCTCGGGCGCATTCCCGTGGACCATCGGCCAGTAACGGCTGTTCACCTGCACCATCTGCTGGTGCTGCAGGTACTTCTCCATCTGCTCGAGCGCGGCCGTCGTGCCTGCGCGCCGGGCGCTCGTCACCACTGCAGCGGGTTTCAGGGCGAAAGTCACGCGCCCCCGGTTGCTGAAGAACGCGCGGTCCATGAACGCCTTGCACGAGCCGGCCATGCCCGCGAAGTACACGGGCGCGCCGAACACGAAGGCGTCGTAGTCACCAGCGACTTCCAAGAACTCCTCGACCTTGTCGCCGCCGAACACGCACTCGCCACGCTCGGCGCACTTGTAACAGCCGATGCAGCCGGCGATGGGCTTCGCGCCGATCCAGAACTCGTCGGCTTAGACGCCCGATTCGCGCAATGCGTCCCCCACGATCTGCAGCGCCGTGTGCGTGCATCCCGCCTTGTGGGGCGACCCGTTCACGAGCAATGCCTTCATTATTCGGCTCCTCCCGTCTCCGCTTTTTCAATACGTCGAGGCGAGCGACTCCACGAGAAGCCACTCCCCGTCGCGCTTTTCCGCCTTGAGGTCCTGCTGCAGGCGCCACGTGTGGCGGCCGCCGCCGAACACGGCCGCGCTCACGCGCGAGCGGCCCCGGATGGCCGCGTGCTCCCCGTCGGGGGTCACCGTCACCTCGATCGAGTCGTGCTCGGCCGAGTAGTAGTTCAGCGTGCCGTCGAGCACGGCGGCGATGTAGGCGCGCTTGGGCTGCCGCATGCCCGTCATGTGCACGAGCGCGTAGTCGTCGGCGAGCACCTTCGCCATGCCGTCGGCGTCCTTGGCACTAGATGCGTCGCACAGGTCGCGGTAGAGTTGCGCGCAGATTTCCTCGTCGGTCGTGGCCATGCCGCCTACTCCCGCGTTTCGGGCTGAAGCGGGCCGTAGTAGTAGCTCGCGGTGGCGCCGCCGTCGGCCAGGAAGTCGCTGCCCGATATGAACGCGCCTTGCGGGCCCATGACGAACTCCGCGAGCGCGCCGATCTCGTCAGCGGTGCCGGGCCGTCCCGCCGGGCACTTGGCGAACATGTTCTTGTAGAAGTCGCCGCGCGGGCCGTTGAACTCGTCGATCGCGAGCGGCGTCACGATGATGCCCGGGCTGATCGAGTTGATGCGCGCACCCCTCTCGCCCCAGCGGCACGCCTCGAACATGACGCGCTTCTCGTTGCAGCGCTTGGCCAGCTGGTAGGCGTGCAGCGTGTCGCGCACGTTCTCGGGCGCGAGCAGCGGCAGCGAGAGCAGCTCCTCGGGCGGCGTCATCGCAAGCTGGCGGTCTTCCTCAGGGCTCAGCTGCGGCATGCGCTTGCCCGACTGGCTGGATATGGTGACGCCCACGCCGCCGGGCGCTATGACCTTGCCGACTTCCTCGAGCAACACCGCGGTGCCGTACAGGTCGACCGCGAGGATGGTCTCGATGGACGCCTGCGAGGGCGACACGCCCGCCGCGTTGATGAGCGTGGTGATCCGCCCCAGCTCCTGCGCCCGCGCGATCATACCCAGTATGGACTCGCGATCCGACAGGTCCATCTCGTAAGGCTCGCAGTCGAAGCCCGCCTCGTTCATGATCTTCGAAATCGCCTCGGCGTTGCCGATCGACTTGTCGCCCACCAGGATCTTCTTTCCGTACCCTACGCGGCGCGCGATCGCCATGCCGATCTGCCCCGCGCCCGTCCACAGAACCACTTCGTTTGCCATGCTCGACCCCTTTTCGCCCGGCCCCGCTTACACAAACTTCCTGGCCCAGGCCTGCGCCTTGCCCTTGGACTCAGCGGCCTGGTTGCCGGTGATGGGCAGGCCCTTCTCGATTTTCGCCTCAGGGCAGATCTTCGCGAGATGCTTCTCGGACCCGCCGAGCCCCGAGCCCTCGTTCGTGCAGAAGGGAACGATGCGCTTGCCGGAAAGGTCGTAGTGCTCCAGGAACGTGAACACGCACATGGGGCACGTGCCCCACCAGTTGGGGTAGCCCAGGAAGATGGTGTCGTAGTCGTCGATTGAAAGCCCCGCGTCCTCCAGGTAGCGCTTCACCTCGGGGCGCACGTCTGCCTGAAGCTCGGCCTTGGCCTCTTCGATGCACTTGTAGTAGTCGGCGTCGTAGGTCTTCGCGGTCTCGATCTCGAACAGGTCGCCGCCGACGGCTTCATGGATGAACTCGGCCACACGCTCGGTGTTGCCTTTCTCCAGGTTCTTCACGCTGCCGGCCCAGTAGTTCTCGCCCTTGCGGGAATAGTACACGATGAGGTTTGCCATGTCTGGTCCTTTCTTACGCGACATACTGTCTCTTAACTGTGGAGAGTATAAGCGACATCTTGTCGCCAATGCAAGGGATTTGCTAGACTCCACACCGAGCACACGAAACCGAAGGGAAGGACCGGATGGCTGACTACATGCGGGCGCGTACGCCCGAGCGCAAGCAGGAGCGGATGGAGGCCATCATGGCGGCGGCCGACGGGCTGTTCGCCGAGCGCCCCTACCACCAGATAACCATGGGCGCGATCGCCGAGCGGCTCGGGTGGTCGCGCTCGAACCTGTACAAGTACGCCGCCACCCAGGAGGAGGTGTTCCTCGCGCTTCACTCGGCGAAGAACCGGGCCTGGGTCGAGGATCTCGCCGCCGAGCTGGCCGGCGCGCCGATGCCCGCGGACGGGTTCGCGCGCACGTGGGCCGAGGTCACGGATAGGCACGGCGGATTCCTGCGCTACCAGGAGATCATCATCGCCATCATCGAGAGCAACGTGACGCTCGAGCGCCTGGCCGCGTTCAAGCGCGACTTCGCCGGGATGCTGCCGCCCGTCACAGACGTCCTGGCCCGCCAGTGCGGCATAGGCGAGGCGGCCGCGACCGACCTGTACCTGCGCCTTCTATACCAGGCGCCGGGCCTCTGGAACCACTTCCACGCCGCTGCGCTCACGCGCGAGGCCATGCGCGCCGCCGGTCTACCGGAGACTGTCGGCGATTTCGTCGAAGCCTACGCCGGCTTCGTCGAGATGTGCGTGGAACACGCCGCGCGATACGCAGCCGAGCAGCGCCGCGACGATCACGCATAGGGAAAGGACGCAACGCATAGAGACGAGGGTCTGGGAGATGGCCTGGCCACGAGCGCGATTGGGCTCGAGTGCATGGGGTTCTCGCATGCGTACGGCCGGCCACCGAAGACGGCGAGGCCGTGCGCCTCATAAGGCTGGCTTTCGACATTGGCACCGCCCTCTGGTAGACCTCGTCCAGGATGCCGGTGT
>JAFUBE010000450.1 GCA_017460365.1 Eggerthellaceae bacterium | reverse complement strand
GTCGGAAATCTCGCCGGTGTCGGTCATCCAGATGTCGTAATCAACGACAAGTTCCATCTGGTTGACGATATCGAGCCAACGCTGGCGGTCGGGCTGCTGATGAACTGGGTTGCCACCGGCGACGAGCAGCGCGCGATACGGGCTATTCGGAGCCTCGGCCTCCGCAAACCAGTACGCCATGCGCACTGGGTTCGATTTCACCGACGACAGGTTCTTGCCATCGGGGAACACGATGGCCGTGTCGTTGAAGTTCAGCGGGAAGCCCTGCAGCTGCAGGCCCTCAATGACGCCCGCTCCCGGACGGCCGAACTTGCCGGTGATGATGCCGAGCAAGTGCTGCAGGCGGTACGTCTCGTTGGTGTTGTGGTAGCGCAGGCCGTAGCCGCTCACGATGAAAGCGCGCTCGGTGGTCGCCCAGTCGCGCGCGAGCTTCGCGATCAGGTAGGCCGGGATGCCACATTTCTCGGCAACGGCGCCGACCGGATACTCGGCAGCCTTGTCGACGAGCTTCTGGAACGCCGGCGCAAGCTTCACGCCCTCCCATTCGAAGCTGCCGGTGAGCGCGAGGTTCTGGCTGGGCAGCTCGCCGCCCTTCGGCGCGACCGCCATGAAGGCACCAGAGTCGTTATCGAACACGATGAAGTTGCCGTCCGCATCGCGCGCGAGGTCGCCGGTGTCTTCGCGCACCATGTAGGCGGCGATGGAGCGGCTGGTCAGATACGGCACGTCATGCAGGTCGTTCGCGATGATGTAGTTGATCATCGCCATGGCCAGATCGCCGTCGGTGGCAGGCGCGATGCCGTGGAACTCGTCGGCGAAGCCAGCCGTGCCGTCGAAGATCAGCCCGATGTCGACGATGCGGGCACCGTGCTCACGCGCCTTCACGAGATGCTGCGCGAAGCGGATCTGGTTCTCGATGGGATTGCAACCCCACACGTACACGAGATCGGCCTCGTCCATGACGCGCGGGTCGATCAGCACGTGGCTGGCGGTGGAGCCCACGCTGTAGAACTCGGTGTAGAACGGGCCGTTGTCGAGGCCGATCGATTCCATCGGGCACGTGAGGCCGAGCACGTTGCCGAAACGCTCGGGCATAAGCGCCTCGAGGCTGTACGCGGGCGGCACGCCGGCGCGCAGGTTCCACATGGTGATGGCCGCCGGGCCGTCCTCGGCGATAATCTTGTTCATCTTCTCGCCGATTTCGTCGAGGGCTTGATCCCAGCTGATCTCTTCCCACTTTCCTTCGCCGCGCTCGCCTATGCGCTTGAGCGGCTTCTTCAAGCGTTTCGGGTCGTACGGCTGGCGGCAGCTCAGGCAACCCTTCTGGCAGATGTGGCCGTCGGCGGCCTCGGGCCCCGTGTATTCGACCCGCTCGGTGCGCACGATCTTGCCATCTTTCACGATGGTCTTCAGCGCGCAATAGTCGTGATCGCCCCACCCCGGACATGCGGTGTAGACGAAGGACTCGCCTTCCTTCAGCATACGCTACTCCTCTCTCGTCTTTAACCCTACGGCCATTGTAGGAGCAGCAGCATGCGCAAAAAACAAACTGTTGGCTGCAAGCGTGTGCAACCAACAGTTGTCGTTTGATTCGCTCTATAGGCTGGCGCCAAGGGAGGCGCCGCTAGAAGTCGGCGGGCTCCTCCGCGGGAGCCGGGGCCGGCTCGGGCTCGGGCGCGGGTTCGGGTTCCGGCGTGGGCGCAGGCGCGGCGGCGGGTGCTTGGCC
>JAFUBE010000449.1 GCA_017460365.1 Eggerthellaceae bacterium | reverse complement strand
GCAGATTCACGTACTTTGGTGCAGGTTTTCGTTGCGGTGTGCACCCCGTGTGCACCCGCTGGATGGCGTTCGGGAGAAGCATCTAACGAGTTTCGCCGGTTTGGGCTTGCCGCACTGGCAAACGATCGAAAACAGCTATATCGCCAAAGCAAAGGCCAAGGAGGCGCGTAGTATAATAGCGGCGACAGAAACGGCCGGGGGCATCTTATGAGCGGCACCTACACCATAGACGAGCTCCGCTCCATCATAGCGCCGATACTTGACAGGTACGGCATGGCCTCTGCGAGCCTTTTCGGCTCCTATGCACGGGGCCAAGCAGACGCAGATTCGGATATCGATGTCATTCTGGTCGGCAAGCCCGGGTTCAGGGCGCTCGACGTGTTTGGCGTCACCGAGGAGCTCCACCGCCGCACCGGGAAGAAGGTCGACGTGTACGAGCAATCCGAGCTCGAGCCCGGGCCGTTCCGCGACACCATCATGAGGGAGGCGGTGGCTCTGTGAAGACCGACCGCTACCGCTTGGAGAGGATTCTCGAGATCGGCAGCCAGCTCCAGGATGTGGTTAACCGTAGGGAGATCACGGCTGAGGACGTCGAAAACAATCTGGAGACGCAGTGGCTTATCACGACCCCACTGTTCAACATAGGCGAACAGGCGAACTGCCTGAGCGAGGTGTTCGTCTCCGCCCATCCTGAAGCTCCATGGACTCAGATCGCCGGTTTGCGACACAGGCTCGTGCACAACTATGAGGGGACCAACTGGTCAATCATTTCGACGGTGCTGCTCGAGGAGATACCAGCGTTCACAGACCAGGTCCGCGCCATCCTCGATTCCATATCCGAAGAGGAAGCTGGCAGCTAACGATTCCGGCTGGGGAGCGAGGGCCCTCACGCATTCTTGCAGCGCATGCCTAGCCTCATCTGCCTTCGATCGCGTAGCCCGACACGTCGAACAGCGATTCGTCCACGGCGTCGTCGATCGCGGCTATCTTGTACACGGTCTCGCCAATCTCCGTGTTCCCGGATTTCATCGACCCTTGCACGTAGTAGGCCAGGTTGCCTTCGGCGTCGAAGTAGAACATGTCATCTGCGGTGTACTGCTGCTCGTACGTCTCAACCGTGTACGTCGCCCCGTCCATCGCGCGCTTCTCGGTCGAGGAGGGGCTAAGCTTGGCGCATGTCCAGAGCGCCTTGTACACATCGTCCATGAGCATGGGATCCTTAGCCGCCTGCGACGTCGTCGTCGTCGCAACCGTGCCCGTCTTGGCATCCGCGTCGAGGTTCATGGCCACGCTGTCAATCATCGCAGTGATCTTCGTGTCGGTGTAGCCCTTCACCGTCATCGTCTCCTTCGAGTAGTACGAAGACCCCTTCGCCTGCGCGTCGACGGTTGCCTCGGAGCCCATCGACTCGTTTGTCTCACCGTAGGCCATGTGCACGCCGCCCTTCGAGTCGATCGTGCTCCAGAGCGCCTTCACCCGCGAGCCCTGGGCAGCCGACGAGCCGGACGCAGATGACTCAGGAGCCGACGAAGCCGCTTCCGACGACGCCGGTGCCGACGCGCTCTCAAACGCCGACGCACTGGCCGAACCGGACGACGCGGCCGTGCTCGACGACCCCGACGACCCGCCGCATGCGGCGAGCCCCAGGCAGCACGCGCACATCATCGTTGCCGCAAACAAAGCTAGTCCCCTCTTCATGATGGCCCCTTTCCCTCGGCCGCTTCCATTTCCGCACGGGGATCCAAGCCCCGAAACCGCCGTGTCCTCGCCCGCATGCTCACTTGAGCAGCGGCTTCTTGCACCTGCTGCAGCTGTCGTTCTCGATCGGCTGGAAATCGCCGCAGAACGGGCAGAGGAGCAGCCCGTCGGTCGTCTTGTCGTACTTCTCGAACGGGTAGCTCAGCTGCGGGTGGTAGCGCACGCGGTCCCCGACGTTCAAGTAGTCGTAGGTGGGATGCAGCGTGCGCTC
>JAFUBE010000448.1 GCA_017460365.1 Eggerthellaceae bacterium | reverse complement strand
GCCGAACCGCCCGACACGCCGAACCCGAGCATATCCAGGCGCAAGACCAGCGTCTCGCTCTCGTATCCGCTCACAAGCACGTGCACGATGTTGGGCAGGTAATCACGCGAACCTGCCGGCACATCGACCGTGGCGCGAACGCCGGGTAATGCCGTCATACGCGCATACAACTCGTCGCGCAAGGCGCGCTGACGCGCGGTTTCGACTTCCAACTGGTCAACCGCCGCCTGGGAGGCTGCGGCAAAACCCACGATGCCGGCCACGTTCTGCGTCGTCGAGCGGCGGGCGTCTTCCTGACCACCGCCGAGCATCTGCGCCTGCAACGGCGTGCGCGCCTTCACGAACAGCGCGCCCACGCCTTTCGGGCCGCAGATCTTGTGCGCCGAAAACGACGCCGCATCAACTTCCAACGCACCGACGTCGACCGGCGCCTTCGCGAGCGCCTGGGTGGCATCGGTATGGAACAAAGCCCCCGCTTCGTGCGCGAGCTTCGCCAAGTCGGCTATGGGTTGAACGGACCCGATTTCGCTATTGGCCATCTGCACCGATACGAGCACCGTGTTCTCGTCGAGCGCGGCCGCCAGCGCGTCAGGCGCGATGAAGCCGTGGCGATCGGGTTTCGCATAGGCCACATCGAAGCCCTCGTGCGCCAAACGACGCATGGGCTCGAGCACGGCTTCGTGTTCGATCGGGGTGGTGACAACGCGGGGCACGAAACCTTTTCCCGCACGTTTGCTCCGTTCAGTTGCCATCGCACGGGCAATGCCGAGCACGGCCAGGTTGTCGGATTCCGTCGCGCCCGACGTGAAGACGATTTCGTTGGGACGCGACGCCCCCAAGTCGCGCGCAATCTGGCGACGCGCCAGCTCCATGGCCTCGAATGCCGCACGACCGGGCGCATGAAGCGAATTGGCGTTCATCCCGAGTGCGATATTGGCCAAGCCCGGCGCCAGGTACGGCGCCATGGCCTGCGCCGCTTCTTCGCCGAGCGGCGCCGTCGCCGCCCAATCGAGGTACACGTAATTTTCGGGAACGTGAATGGCCATGTTCACTACGCCAACGCAGCCAGGCGGGCCTCGTTGCCCAAGCGCTCGATTTCGGCACGGGCGGTGGCGGGGTCGTCGGCTGCGTACACGGCATTTCCGCACACGATGACATCGGCGCCGGCAGCGCATACGCGCTCGACCGTCTTCAGGCCAATGCCGCCATCCACCTCGATGAGCAGGCCGCCGTTGCCGGCTTCATGCGCCATATGCGCAACCTTGCCCACCTTGTCTTCGCTGCCCTCGATGTAACCCTGGCCCGAAAAGCCCGGCTCGACCGACATCACGAGCACCATATCGAGCTTGCCGATAATGCCTGCAAGCGTTTCGGCAGGCGTATTCGGCTTCAACGCCACGCACGCCTTCGCGCCCGCATCGTGAATCAGCGCCACGGCGCGGTCGACCCACTGGCCTTCGAGCGCCTCGATATGCACGGTTACCATGTCGGCGCCGGCCTCGAGGAACCATGGAAGCTGCACGAGCGGATTCGAGATCATCAGGTGCACGTCGAGCGGCAGACTCGTGATGCGCTTCAATTGCTTCACATGCGGCACGCCGATGGTCAGGTTCGG
>JAFUBE010000447.1 GCA_017460365.1 Eggerthellaceae bacterium | reverse complement strand
GGAGTCGGTTCTGGTTCTGGTTCTGGTACCGGCTTCGGCTCAACCATGTCGATAACCGGTTCAGGCTCCGGCTCAGGTTCGGGTTCCGGCTCGGGTTCGGGAGCAGCTTCGCCGCTCACTTCACGTGCTGCCTCCGCAGCTTGCTGGATGAGCACGTTTTGCGAGTCGAACGCAGCACGCGAGTTTCCGTCCTCGTCGATGTCGCAGAATGCGCCGAGGGGCGTGTACGTGGCATTGCGACGCAACTCGCGCAGCTTGGCGGTATCGCGCATGCAGATGTCGATGTAGGTGAGGATGCGCCTGCGCAGCTCGACGTCGAGCACCGGCCATGCGATCTCGACGCGCTTGTTGAGGTTGCGCGTCATGAGGTCGGCGCTGCTCAGGTAAATGGTGCAGTCATCGCCGATGCCGAAGCAGTAGATGCGGCTGTGCTCGAGCAACCGCCCGACGATGGAGACGACGCGGACGTTTTCAGTGGCGCCTTTGACGCCGGGCACGAGGCAGCAGATTCCGCGGATGAACAAGGTCACCTTCACGCCGGCGTTCGATGCCTCGGAGATCTTCTCGATGATTTCCTTGTCGGTGATCGAATTCGCCTTCATGAAAGCCACGGCTGGCTGGCCCGCCTGCGCGAGCGCGATCTGCTTGTCGAGGTTTTCGATCAGCATAGGCTGGATCTGCAGCGGGGCGACGCGCAGCACCACGTAGGTGTCCGACACTGTCTCGAGCTGCATGTTGCGGCAGCACTCGCAGGCGTCGCGTCCGAACGCCTCGTCCGTCGTGATGAAGCTGAGGTCGGTGTAAAGCGCGCGGTCTTCTCGTTGTAGTTGCCGGTGCCGAGTTGCGTGATGTGCTGCAAGCCGTTTTCGGTCTGGCGCGTGATGCAGCAGATCTTGGAATGCACCTTGTAGTCGCGGAAGCCGTAGAGAACGTTGCAGCCCGCTTCCTCGAAGCGCTGAGACCATTCGATGTTGTTGTTCTCGTCGAAACGCGCGCGCAGCTCGAACAGCGCCGTGACCTCCTTGCCCGCGTCCGCTGCCGCGATGAGCGCTTCGGCGAGGTGCGATTGCCTGGCCAGGCGGTATAGCGTGATCTTGATCGACACGACCGAAGGATCGGTGGACGCCTCGCGCAGAAGCTGCACGAACGGGTCCATGCTCTCGTACGGGTAGAACATGAGCGTTTCGTGTTCGGACACCTGGTCGAGGATGCGGCGGCTCTTGTCGAAGCTCGTCGGCCATGCCGGCGTGAAAGGCTCGGGCGTGAGCTTGGCGCGCTTGGAATCGGAGAGCCTCGAGCCCAGGTCCCAGGTGAAGCTCAGGTCGAGCGGCACGATGGTGTCGTACACCTGGTAGCGCTTCAGCCCCAGCTTCTTCAGCATGAGCTTTTCCATGACAGGCGACAGCGGACGCTCGCATTCGAGGCGCACGGGGGCTAAGCGGGCACGCTGCTTGAGCAAGCGCTTCATGTGCTCGCGGTAATCCTCGTCCTGCTCGTCGAAACCCTGGTTGGCATCGATGTCGGCGTTGCGCGTGACGCATATCACGTTCGTGTGCTTGATCTTGTACATGTTGAAGATCTCGGGCACGAACATCTCGATGGCGTGCTCGAGCAGGATGAACTGGAACCCGCGGCCGGGCAGCTTGATTACGCGCTCGCATTGGTGGGGAAGCGGGATGAGACCGAGAACGACGCCTTCCGCACCGCCCTTGCCCTTTTTCTTGCCCTTTTCCTTCTTCTTTTTCTTGCGCTCGGCTTCGGATGCTTCGTCGTCGAGCCGCACGAGAATGTAGAGCTTGCCGTTTTCCAGATGCGGGAAAGGATGGCGCGCGTTGATGATCTGAGGCGACAGGAACGGCTCGATGTTGTGTCGCACGAGCCCGAACAGGTAATTGCGCTGCTCGTCGGAAAGGTCTTCGGGGCGCAGGTGACGCACGCCTTGTTTGGCGAGCGACCCGCGCACGTGCTCGTAATAGCTTTCCTGGATGGGGTAGAGCTCGTGGCAACGCTCGTGAATCGCCTGGATTTGCTCCTTGGGCGTCATGCCCGTTTTCGAGTCGGAGATCGGCGGTTCGATAAAGGACAGGTCGGTGAGCGATCCCACGCGGACCATGAAGAACTCTTGCAGGTTCGACCAGAATATCGAGATGAAATTCAACCGTTCAAGCAGCGGGACCGATTCGTCGGCACCTTGGTCGAGCACGCGTTCATTGAAGGTGAGCCATGAAAGCTCGCGGTTCTGCATGAACGGGGAGCCAACCGCCTCGTCTTCATCGTCCTCGTCGTCGAAGTCGTAGTCATCGTCGTTCAGCAGAAGGTCTGCATCATCTTGCTCGACTTCGTTTCGCACGTCATCGCTCATGGAAATACCTCGCCTCTAGCTTGGATTCTGACACATGTAACAACTATAACACTCGGGCTTGAGATTAAGCCCGTGACAGCGATTCAGCCTACCATCTCTTGCGCCATGCGCTTTTGCAAAACGAGCGGTAAAGTATAGTCGGATGGGTGGAAAACTTGACCTTCACGTAACGTCAGGGTCCATCATGCTTCCGGGAGGTGAGTTATGGGCGCTTCGGGCAAAGGAACGTGTTACACGATCGGGCAGCTATCTGCGCTTTCCGGTGTCAGCGCGCGTGCGCTGCGGCATTACGAAGACAAAGGCTTGCTGCATCCGGCGCGCGATGCTTCCGGTTACCGCGTGTACGGGCCAGATGACGCGCACAGGCTCGCGCAGGTGCTCGCGATGCGTGCGTGCGGGCTTCCGCTGACGACCATTCGCAAGCTGTTCGACGGTACTGAAGCCGACGTTCACGCCGCGCTCGTAGCGCACTTCGATTCCCTGCGCGAACAGGGGAGATCTTTGGCGGGCGCGATTGCACGCACCGAAAGGGCGATCGCCGCAATCGAGAGGATGGATGACATGGCGGTGGAAGACGCTTTCGAGAACATGAAGAAGAAGGGCTTGGCCGACTTCGAGGATACGTACGGAATAGAAGCGCGTCAGCGCTATGGCGACGATGCCATCGATGCGGCAAACGCGCGCATGATGGCGCTCACCCGCGACGAATGGGAAGCCAAGGAGCTGCTCGAGGAATCGATCAAGGTGCAGCTGCGACTGGCGATGGCTTTCGGTGACGCCGCAGGAGAGGAAGCCGCCGAGCTCGCGCGCATGCATGCCCGTTGGATTCGCATGCACTGGGGCGATGGCTACAGCGCCGAAGCGCATCGCGGCCTCGCGCGGGGCTACCTGGCAGACCCCCGTTTCGTCGACTACTACGACAGCGCCTGCGGCGAAGGCGCGACGGAATTCCTCGTGCAAGCGATCGAGAGCAACATAAGGGGTAGCAACTTTACCTCCACCCCGAACGAGGTGTGACGCTTCCCGTCAGACACGAAGTGTCATTTTTCGAGGGAGGCATGCGGTACAGCGGACGCCACCCGCGTGACACTTCCCGTCAGACACGAAGCGTCACGCGATGGCAATGAAAGCGCACCCTCCTAGGCAAAACGTAACGGCCGCTGCAAGAAGCTGCTGCAGCGGCCGTTCATTTCGAAGGCGGATTCGCGCTAGGAGGGGTTGCGAACCCACTGCTTCAGACCTCTTTCAATATAAGACAAAGTCTAGTAAAAGACAAGACCCAATTATGGATTCCATAACGCTGCCGTTAACAACAACCGCCGCCGCAGCATGCGCCGCCGCCGCCGCTG
>JAFUBE010000053.1 GCA_017460365.1 Eggerthellaceae bacterium | reverse complement strand
GGCTGATTTGGCGCGCGCCACCGAGATCCCGCTCGAGATGGACTATTTGGCCGTGTCGTCATACGGAAGCGGCGTGAAGAGCTCGGGTGTCGTGAACATCGTGAAGGACCTCAGCACGAACATCGAGGGCAAGCACGTGATCATCGCCGAAGACATCCTGGACTCAGGGCTCACACTCGAGTTCCTCTTGGAAAGCCTGGGTGCGCGCAAGCCTGCTTCGCTCGAGGTGGTCACGCTGCTTCGCAAGCGCACGCGCCAGCAAGCCGACATTCGGCCCGCGCACATCGGTTTCGAATGCCCCGATGAATTCATCGTGGACTATGGCCTCGATTACGCCGAGCGGTACCGCAACCTGCCATACATCGGCATCCTGAAACCTGAAGTAGACGAAGAGCGAGAGCATATGCCACAACACAACCCGCAATTCAAAGGCTCTAATAATCGCAACATCATCGTCTGGGTGATCGTGTTCTTCGTTGTCGCGTTTATCGTGGGGCAACAGTTCATGATGGCGCAGGGCAGTAACGGCAAGGGCCAGAACCGTCCCACCGATGCGCTCATCACGTCCGAGTTCCTGCAAGCTGTGGAGCAAGACCGCGTCGTGTCGGTCGTCTACGACGCGCGCAACTACACGGTGACCGGCGAGTATTATCCGGCTGTCACGTCGGGCCAAACTGCAACCGATGCGTTCAACGAGGCGTTCAGCGCACTCAACACGGCAACTTCGGTGCTGCAGCGCGAACACGGCGGCTCGCTCACCGGAATCGGCACGCGCACTCTCGAGGCGAAGACGCTCGGCGAAGTGCACAACTACACGTCGACTTACGTCGGCCAGGAATCGCTTGCACAGCTGGTTTCCGCGCATCCGCAGATCACCTACAACGTCATCTTGCCCACCCAGTGGCTCGACATTCTGGGAACCGTTCTGCCCATCTTGCTGTTCGGCGTGCTCATCTACGTCTTCTTCGTGCAGATGAACCGTGCGAACAACCAGCAGATGGGTTTCGGGAAAACGAAGGCGAAGAAGGCGCACGAAGAACGTCCCGACGTGAAGTTCGACGACGTCGCCGGCGTTGATGAGGCCGTCGAAGAGATGAGGGAGATCAAAGATTTCCTCTCCAGCCCCGAGAAGTACCAGTCGCTCGGCGCGAAGATCCCGCGTGGCTGCCTGCTCGTCGGCCCTCCGGGCACGGGCAAGACGCTGCTTGCGCGCGCGGTCGCCGGCGAGGCGGGCGTGCCGTTCTTCAGCATTTCCGGCTCCGATTTCGTCGAGATGTTCGTCGGCGTTGGCGCGAGCCGCGTACGCGATTTGTTCCAGCAGGCGAAAGACGCGTCGCCGGCCATCATCTTCATCGACGAGATCGATGCAGTAGGCCGTCAGCGCGGCGCCGGCCTCGGCGGTGGTCACGACGAGCGCGAGCAGACATTGAACCAGCTGCTCGTGGAGATGGACGGTTTCGACCAGAACGACTCGGTCGTGCTTATCGCAGCCACGAACCGCTCCGATATCCTCGATCCGGCGCTTCTGCGCCCAGGACGCTTCGACCGCCAGATCGTCGTCGACGTTCCAGATATCAAGGGTCGTGAGAAGATCTTGCAGGTGCACGCCCAGGACAAGCCGATGGGAAGCGACGTCGATTTGAAGAAGGTCGCTTCGCTCACGCCCGGCTTCACGGGCGCCGACCTGATGAACCTCATGAACGAAAGCGCGCTGCTCACCGCGCGCAAGGGCAAGAAGATCATCACGATGCAAGAGGTCAGCGAGTCGATGGAGCGCGTTATCGCCGGTCCGGAGCGCAAGGGCCGCGTGATGAACGAGGAAACCCGCACCACGATCGCCTATCACGAGAGCGGCCATGCTCTCGTGGGGCATACGCTTGCGCACGCCGATCCGGTGCACAAGATCAGCATCATCTCGCGCGGCCGCGCGCTCGGCTACACGCTGTCGATTCCCGACGAGGACAGGGTGCTGAATTCGCTCACCGAGAGGCGCGACCAGCTCGCCGTGCTCATGGGCGGGCGCGTCGCCGAGGAAATCTTCCGCGGTGATATCACGACTGGCGCGAGCAACGACCTCGAGCGTGCAACCAAGATCGCGCGTTCCATCGTTACGCAGTACGGCATGAGCCCGCTCGGCCATCAGGTGTTCGGCCAACCGAACCACGAGGTGTTCCTCGGCCGCGACTACGGCAACACGCAAGACTACTCCGACGAGACCGCAAAGCGCATCGACGACGAGGTCGCGCGCATCATGCGAGAAGCCCACGACCGCGCCTACGAGATCTTGTCGACGCCTGCCGACCCGATGCACCTCATGGCACGCGTGCTGCTCGAGCGCGAGACGGTGGAGGGAGAGGCCTGCGAGGCCCTGCTCGAAAACCGTTGGGACGAGTACCTCGCGCACGAGGACGAGTTCATCGCCCGCAAGGAAGCCGAAGAGGCCGAAGCGCGCGCCCGCGACGAGCGCCTGGCCGACCCGAACTGGCGCGAGAAGGAGCAGCTCGCCCAACCCGCCCAGGTCCAGCCGGTCATCTCGCCCATCCCGCCCAACGATCCCGGCTACACCGAGCAAGTTCCCCCTCGCGATAACGACGATCAGTAACCGGCAATAGGCTGCTCTGCTTCCCGCCAGGCCCGGAGCGGGGCGGCACGCGGACTACCCCACTTACTGCCAGACCCAAAGTGGGGTAG
>JAFUBE010000446.1 GCA_017460365.1 Eggerthellaceae bacterium | reverse complement strand
GAAGATTCCCGCACAACTAAGACCGAGCGACAGCGGAATGAAACTCGTCAGCACGAGCGCCGCCACGACCAGGTATCCGAAATGCAGCCCGCGATTAGATTTCGCCCCCATCGAGCACGCCCCCCTAGAATGATGTTTCATCGCCATTCGCTTGATTGCTTTCAATTCTACGACAACGGGAAGTCGCCGCATTATTCCCGTATAGGTGCAACTAGTCTCATTTGGAATAGGGCGTATGTGCAGGTTGCGGCGTTCTACACCAACAAAAGCCGTCGGGCCAACCAGCCGTCACGTTCTGCTTCAAGGGCGTTCGAAAATAGACGTAGCTGGGGTTTTCGTTCTCTTTGAGACATCGCGCCGATCACGAACGAAGCTCCGATGCCTACGATTGGCAGATATCCAACCATTTGGAAGATGAAGGCCCCAAGTCTGGCAAGCTGCACATGATAAAGCGGAACCTCATCCAATTCCGCCACGAAGAGCTTGTGGCCCTCGCTCTTTGCCAGCGCCATCAGCTCTTCGGGGCTTGCGCACGATTCTGCTTTCGCCACAGAACATCCGTTAGGCGTGGCGCACGGAGCTTTTCTCGCCCTCGTCCTACATGTCCAGCAAGGGGTATCCGCTTTCTACCATATCGCGGCGAATCTTTCGGATATGCTCGGCGTCTCTGGTCTCCAGGGTCAGGGTGACCGTGTAGGAATTGACCTCCGTCTTCACGCCCTCTCTTTCGTGGTAGATCTCCAGCACGTTGGCGCCGTTGTCGGCCACCAGCTGTATCAGGCGGGCCAGGTTGTCGGCCTTGTCCACCAGCTGCGTGGCGAGCCTCACGATGCGCCCGGTCTTCTGCATGCCCCTTATGATGATCCGGGCCAACGTGGTGATGTCAACGTTGCCGCCGGAGACCAGGGCGACGGTTTTGAGCGACGTGTCGACCTTGTCGAACAGGTAGGCGGCCACGCTGGAGGCGCCGGCGCCTTCCGCCACGGTCTTCGGTCCTTCCAGCAGCGCCACGATGGCAGCCGCGATCTCGTCTTCGGAAACCGTTACGATATCGTCCACATAGCGGCTCACCAGGTCGAAGGTCAGATTGCCCGGGGTAAGCACATAGATGCCGTCTGCATTGGTGGGGCCGTCCTCGATGGTGGTGATCTCGCCGTTAACCACCGATACGAACATCGAGGGAATGCTCAGCGCCTGCACGCCGATCACCTTGACGTTGGGCCGCAAGGATTTAACCGCTACGGCGACGCCGCTGGCGAGCCCGCCGCCGCCAACGGGGACCACAATCTGGTCTACGTCGGGCACCTGCTCTATAATCTCCAGGCCAAGCGTGCCCTGCCCCGCAATCACGAACGGATCGTCGAAGGGATGGGCGAACGTTAGGCCTTCTTCCTTGGCCAGCCTTGAAGCTTCCGCAGCAGCATCGTCGTAGTTACCCGGGACCAGCACGACTTCGCCGCCGTAGCTGCGAGTCGCCTCCACCTTCAGAATGGGTGCGCCTTCCGGCATGCAGATGACGGAGCGAATGCCCAGGCGAGTCGCTGACAGCGCCACACCCTGGGCGTGGTTTCCCGCCGAGCAGGCGATGACCCCCCTCGCCGCCTCCTCCGGCGTCAGGTTGCGGATCTTGTTGAACGCGCCGCGTATCTTGAAGGAACCCGTCTTCTGCAGGTTCTCGGATTTGATGTACAGGTTCTTGCCTAGGCGGGTAGAGGTTACGACGGGAGTGAGCTCAACGATCCCCTCCATCGCCTCCCTTGCCTGGCGAATCATGTCTAGCGTTACTTGCTCCTGCATAAAACACCTCACTGCGGTACTTACAGGCGTGATATTTCATCCGATCGCGTCACAAACGCCATCATCAGCTTCGGCCGCATTATCTGCTCACCCAATACGTGACGTCAAGGCGAGGCGTTCGATGTGACGCGATGCTGAAGGGTTTAATGCGCGTTATGCGTGCGCTCATCGGCGCATTCCAAATCGGAAAGGCGAGATATATAACCCGACCTGGCCCCCAACTGTAAAAAAGTAGAGGCTTCGCCAGGATGTGTGGGTAGATAACCTTCATCTTATGCCGCCATCCTACCCGGCAATTGCGGATGCAGGTCCGAGCATCTGAGCATGATCAGGGCTATGAGGTTGTCGATGTTGCGGAACCCGTAGCCCATCCTGATGGTCGGCTTTATCTTGCTGTTCGTCGACTCGATCCTCGCATTGCTGATGCCGAGCTCGACGGCGCGGACGATCGCGCCCTTGCGCTTGCGCACCTTCTTCGATAGCTCGACGAACTCGGGGATCCTGCACCTGCAGGCCCACGCCAGCCATGATTCCAGGCGGGCCCGGGCCTCTTCCGCGTCCCCGGCCTTGTAGACGTCGCGCAGCCCCTCTTTCAGCAGGCGGCCCCTGTACGGGCGCTTGTCGCTGCGGGCGACGGACTCGAGCGAGGCCGCCTGCCGCTCGGTGAGGTCCTCCGGGTTCTTGAGCAGCGGGTACCTCGATCCCTTGACGCCCTTGGCGGCCGCCTTGCCCTCCGGCGTCTTGTCCTTGCGGGCGTCGCGCCAGGCCCGCTTGCGCAGCTCGCCGAGGGCCGAGGTCGCCAGCTCACGACGTGGAACGGGTCCATCACGCGCTCGGCGTTGGGGCAGCGCTCCTCCACCACGTCGGCGATCCAGGTGGCGCCGTCGGCGGTGACGACCTCGACCGCGGCGCGCTGCTCGTCGGTGAGCGGGTCGAAGAGGGCGTTGAGCCGCGCCTTGCCGTGCCCCTTGCAGGCCCACACGACCCGGTTGCGCTCGTGGTCGGCGACGACGGTGAGATACTTGTGGCCCTTCTTGTAGCCGGCCTCGTCTCATGAGAAGTCTGGGATTATGAGAAGTGCCGGGCGTTTCCGCAGGTGGGTGATGGACCCCTTCCACGTGGTGCAGTGGATGACCGAGGCGCTCGACGAGGTCAGGCGCGAGGAGTGGCGCGGGGCCAAGAAGGCGTGGGACGCCGCCAAGCCCAAGAGGAGGGGGCCGGGCAGGCCGAGGAAGGGCGACGAGGCCCCGCCCGAGGTCAGGGCCTTGAAAGAGGCCGCCGAAGAGATAAAGGGGACGCGCTGGTCGCTGCTGAAGAACCCGGAGGACCTCACCGACGCGCAGGTAGCCAAGCTCGAATCGCTGAAGAAGCGGGCCGGATCGCGCCTGTTCAGGGCGTGGGAGCTCAAGGAAGACCTGAGGGCGGTGTTCAGGGCGGTGTTCAGGGCGGTGTTCAGGGCGGAGACAGGCCAGGAGGCCGCCGCGTTGCTGGAGAGGTGGCTGCACGACGCCGCGTACTGCAAGATCAAGCCCGTCGTGGAGGTGGAGAGGAAGGTGCGCAGGCGCAGGGCGGACGTCGTCGCGGCGGTCGAGTTGGGCATCTCCACCGGCCGCGTCGAGTCGATCAACAACAAGGTCAAGGTGACCGTGAAGATGGGCTACGGCTACCGCAACACCGACAACCTCATAGCCCT
>JAFUBE010000445.1 GCA_017460365.1 Eggerthellaceae bacterium | reverse complement strand
TGGCGCATTCCCGCGGAACTGCCCCGGTTTGGGTCTGGCAGTAAGTGGGGTAGTCGCGCGGGGGCGCCACGGTTCGGACCGGCGGGAGGCGGCGCACGGACCTGCGCTAGTTAGTCGGTCACCTTGATCGAGGCGATCTTGGCCTGCTTGGCCTCGTCGGTGATGACACCCATGTTGGATTGATCAGCGGCCGGCAGGTAGTCGGCCACGATCTTGTCGACGATGGCCATGCCGGCATCGTCGATCGTGCCGAATGCTGCGTACTGGTCGTTCAACGCCGAGGCGTACTGAGCGCCCAGCGTGATGAAGAAAGTCGAGGTCGCGCTGTTCACGGCATTAGTGCGGGCCATCGCCACCGTACCCTTCTTGAAATCGGCCGCAAGCGGGTTGTTTACCCCGTTGCTCGCGAACTCACCCACGATTGGAGTGAGGCTCGAGTCCTGGCCCGAGGCGCTGTTGCCCTTCGTGCCGCCCTGCATGCAGAAATCCTGCTGAATGCGGTAGAACGTCTTTCCGTCGTAATAGCCCTCGCTCGCCAGCTTGCAGAAGTTCGAAACGGAGACTGGCGCCGCATCGGCGTTGAGCTCGATCGTGAACGGGTCGTAACCCTCTACCGTAACGGTCGCGTGATGCGTGCCGGAGCCGTACTTATCGCCCGCTTCGACCGAAGACACGTAACCAGACGCAGACGAGCTGCTCGCGCTGGAGCTCTTGCTCGAAGACGACGAACTGCTCGAACTGGCACTCTTGCTTGCGCTTGACGAGCTGCTCGCGCTCGACGAGCTTGCGCCTCCACCGGCACACCCCGCGAGCAGCAGCACGCCGCACGCCAACACGCCCGCAAGCGCGACCACGATAAACTTGCTCAACTTCGAAATCGTCATGATAGTCCTTCCCTTGTCGACAACAGTGCGCAATTATACCCGCGATTGCGCTATTAGGGCGATTTTTTGGGCATGCGTCATCCGCTTGATACGGTATTCGAGCGCGCTCGCCTCGGCGCGATCGGGCACATCCCATACGGCTTCGACCGCAACGACGGGGTGGGTGCGCGTGTACTTCGCCGCCCGCGGGCCGCGCGAACGGTGCTCTTCGAAGCGGCGCTCGACATCGGTCGTGATGCCCGTGTAAAGGGAGCCGTCTTCGCAGCGCATGATGTACACTTGATACGACATACGCCCATTGTAAGCGAGACGAGGGATGCACATGATCGAAGGAACATTCGACGTCGCAGTCGACACGCCGAAATATCACAAGCGCGGCACGCTCGCGCTGACCAGCGAGGGCACGCAAATTCACGCGCTGCTGAAGTTGAGCGACCTCGACGACATGGTGTTCGCCGGCACCTGCGACGACAAAGACGTAACGTTCGAAGGCACGGGCGAATTCGGCCGCCACGGGAAGGTCGAGTACAAGGCGAAAGGCCTCGTGTGGGGCAACTCGATCGACTTGAAAGCCGAAACGAATATCGGGCAAATCACGCTCTTCGGCACGCGCCTGTCGGCTTCTGCTGGCGACTTCAAAAGCTCGCACGAGTACATGATGGCCGCATCGCGCGCCGAGTTCTCCGCCAGCGACGGCACCATGTACTCCGGCCTCTACGCCGACGGCGGGTAACCGCCAAGGCGGCCACGTCCTGCAGGGGGGGTTCGGCGCTGGCGCGCCGCGGGCGGCACGAGTGC
>JAFUBE010000444.1 GCA_017460365.1 Eggerthellaceae bacterium | reverse complement strand
GCTTGCAACAACTGGAGAGGCAACCGCTCCGTTGCCCAGGTGCTCGCCTTGGCAAGAGGCGAGCGCGCGAGGAAGCGCGACGCGACCTCGAGGAAGTGGTGAGGCGGCTGACGGGGGGCTTTATTTTCGCGCGCCCACACGGCGCTCCCCGCGGCCCAGCGTTGACACACTAAAAGCGAACTTTTCGAGGGGGTGGTCTGCTTTTGCAGCCGCAACTTAAGGTCGAATACGTGCCAACGGAAACGCTCGCTCCGTACGCGGGAAACGCGAAAGAGCACCCAGAATGGCAAGTCGCGCAGATCGCGAACAGCATCGAGCAGTTCGGCTTTTCAGACCCGGTGGGTGTTTGGACTAACCCGCATGGCGTGCTCGAAATCGTGGAGGGCCACGGGCGCGTGCTCGCAGCCAAGGAGCTGGGGTTGAAGCGCGTCCCCATCGTGAAGCTCGACCACTTGGACGACGACGCCCGCCGCGCATACGTTCACGTGCACAACCAAACGACGCTCACGAGCGGCTTCGACTTGGACGAGCTGACCATCGACCTCGAAAGCATCCCAGGCTTCGACTGGGGTGATTTCGGCTTCGACTTCGGAGGCGATTGGTTCACCGACCGCGAGCGCAACGACACGAGCCGCGAGGACGGCAACGACGAGTACAACGACTTCCTCGACAAGTTCGAGGCGAAGAAAACGACCGACGACTGCTACACGCCAGACGTGGTATATGATGCGGTCGCCGATTGGGTGGCCGATGAATACGGCCTCGACCGCTCGAAGTTCATGCGCCCGTTCTACCCTGGAGGCGATTACGAGAACGAAGAATACCCAGAAGGGCGTGTCGTCGTCGACAACCCGCCGTTCTCGCTGATGGCCAAGATTGTCAGGTTTTACACGGAGCGCGGCATACCGTTCTTCGTGTTCGCTCCGACGTTGACGCTGTTCAGCGGGCGCGATCTCGACGTGTGTTACATCGCGGCGAACTGCGACATCACGTATGAGAACGGCGCCAAGGTGAACACGTCGTTCATCACAAACCTGGACGCGGAGAACATGGTGCGCACGGCGCCGACGCTCAACGCGGCTGTCATGGAGGCTGACGCGAAAAACCGAGAGGACATCGCGAAGCCCGTGAATCTGAAATACAAATACCCGCCGTACGTCATCACGGCGGCTATGGTCGCCTATTGGAGCAATTACGGCGTCGACTTCCGACTTCCGCGCGGGGAGGGGTACCAGATCGGAGCCCTCGATGCTCAAAAGGAAGTGGACAAGGGGATATACGGCAGCGGATTCCTGATTTCAGAGCAAGCCAAGAAGGACGCCGAGCAAGCCAAGAAGGACGCCGAGCAAGCCAAGAAGGACGCCGAGCAAGCCAAGAAGGACGCCGAGCAAGCCAAGAAGGACGCCGAGCAAGCCAAGGCGCTCGAAGCCGCCAAGGCGCTCGGTGATGGCGTAGAGGTCGAACCCGATGGTTCGGTCGTTTGGCGGTTGAGCGACAGGGAGCGCGAGATCATCGCGTCCCTCGGGTAACGAACGGAGGTGGCCGCATGAGCAAGGCCGAAACGCTATGCGCTGGAATGCCCGACGACATACGGCCACGCGCCGTGGAGCTTGCCGAGAACGTGCTGTTCATGGAGGGCAAGTTGCTCGAAACCCGCAAGGGCCTCGTTAACCAGCAGGTCGTCATCGCCTACGATAACGGCGGCGGTCAGAAGGGCATCAGGAAGAACCCCATCTTCGAGGGCTACAACCAGCTGATGGCCAATTACCGCAAGACGCTCGAACAACTCGTGGCGCTCATGCGCGAGTACGGCGGCAAGTCAGACGAGCCGGACAACCCGCTTTCGCGCATCCTTGCAGAAGCCGAGGCGGTGCTCGAAAGTGCAGGCTAGGCAGGAGCCGACGTATTCGTGGTGCGCAGAATACGGGAAAACCGAGGGTAAGTTCGCGGCTGCGGTCGCTGACGCCTACGGTCTGTCGCCGCATCCGTGGCAGCGCAGGCTGCTAGACGATTGGCTCGCACTGGACGGCGACGGGAAGTTATTGAACAAGCTATGCGTGCTACCCGTTCCGAGGCAGAACGGGAAAACGGGAGTCTGCGACCCGCGCGAGACGTGGGGCCTCATACAGCGCGGCGAATGGATCCTGCACACCGCGCAGGAATACCAGACGGCGAAAAAGGCGTTCGACAGGCTGCGCGTCAAGTTCGGGGAATGCAAGAACGACCCACACGCGAAGTACCCCGAGCTGAATCGACTGGTAGACAGGTATACGACCAGCGCGAACCAGATGGTTCTAGACCTCACGAACGGCGCACACATCGAGTTCAGAACGCGCGGTTCAAGCGGCGACATGGGACGCGGCGGCACGTTCGACCTCGTGGTGGTCGATGAGGCCCAATGCTACACGGAGGCTCAGGACAGCGCATTAAGCCCGCTGAACAGCGCCGCGCCGAGCGGTTCCCCTCAAACGATATTGATGGGGACGGTGCCAGAGCCGGGTTCGTACAAGGGCGCGAAATTCTACGCGATACGCAAGAGGCTCCACGACGAGCCGTACGTGGGCGCGTGCATTCATGAATGGGGCGCGTCGGAGATAGGCAACGTCGAGGACGTTTCGAGGTGGTACGAGTTCAATCCGTCGCTAGGGTTCCAGCTCCTAGAATCCGCGCTCTACAAGGACGTCATGACGATGGCGCCCGATACGTTCGCACGCGAACACCTCGGGTGGTGGTCGCCGACCGCAGGGTTGCCGACCATGGCGCTCGACGGCGGCAAGTGGGAGGGGCTATCGACAGACAATCCACCAAGCGACGGCAAAACAGCCTACGGCGTGCGCTTCGCGCCCGACGGCTCTGAGGTCTGCCTGTGCGCGGCCCTCAAGCACGAGGGCGGCGTCCACGTCGAAGTGGTCAGGCGCGAGAACACGAGCGCGGGGCTGACGTGGCTCGCCGATTTCATATCGGAGCGGCACGGATCAGCGTGCTGTTGCGTCATCGACGGCAAGTCGGGCGTCCAGGCGCTCGTGGACAGGCTGGAGCGCATGCCCAAGGGCTACCTGCACGTCGCGAGCGCGCAGGATGCGGTCGCGGCGGCGGCTACACTGCTCGACTGCGTGAACGAGAAGACTCTTACATGGTACGCGCCGCAGGAGGACCTGCGGGACAGCGCCGTGACATCGATACGGAGAAACATCGGGAACAACGGTTCCTGGGGGTTCGGAGGCGAGAACCCCACACCCATCACGGCGGCTAGCCTCGCCGTGTGGGGCGCCATGACCGCGCGGAGGGACCCGCGCAGAAAGGGAATCGTGGGATGATCGTGGACAACAATCTGGCCGGCATCGACTCGGCGGGAGGGCTAGACGCCGAATCTAAGGAAGTCGTCGCCGAGTTGGTCGACGTGCTGACGAGGAACGTCGGAAGGAACGAGAAGCGCCGCAGGTACTTCGAGGGCAAGGTGCGCCCGAAGACGCTTGGAATCAGCGTTCCGGACAACGTGCGCCTCGAAACGTCGTGCTCATGGCCCGAGAAGGCCGTCATGTCGTTGGCGAACCGCTCGTGCTTCGACGGCTTCGTGGGAAGCGACGCTGACAAGCTCATGGCAATCGTGGCACACACGCGCCTGGTGGACAAGTACGCCCGCGCGCTGCCGTCGGAGCTGGTGTGCGGTTGCACTTTCGCGACCGTCACGCAGCGCGATGGACGGGCGCAGGTAAACTACCACAGCGCCGAGACCGCGTCTGGCCTATGGGACAACGACAAGCAGCGCATCAGCGCGGGGCTCGCCATCATCGACGGCAGGAAGTCGAACGTCGACGACAAGTACAAGCCCAGCATCGTGAACGTCTACATGGACGACGTGACATGGGTCCTGGTGCGCGATGGGTCGAGGTGGTCGGCGCAAGCCGCCCCGCACGACATGGGACGGCCGATGGTCGAGCCGATGATGTACCGCGCCGACGTTTCCAAGCCGTTCGGCAGGAGCCGTATAACGCGTCCCGTCATGGCGCTGACCGACAACTACCTGCGCGAGATGGAGCGCGTCGAGGTGTCCGCCGAGTTCTACACGAACCCGCAGAGGTGGGCGTCGGGCCTGTCCGACGAACAGCTCCAGGCGCTCGTCGAGGACAAGTGGAAGTACGTCACGGGCTCGATGATGGGCTTCACCGACAACCCGAGCACGGGAGACGCGCCGACGATCGGTCAGTTCGCCCAGATGACCATGGGCCCTCACATCGACTACATCAACTCGCTGGCCAACCAGTTCAGCGGAGTTACCAGCATCCCCGTGAGCGATTTAGGCGTCGTGCAGTCCACGTACGTCAGCGCCGAGGCCGTGCAGACTGCGGCGGCGAACCTGTGCATCGAAGCCGAATCGTTGAACTGCTCGAACCAGGCTGCGCTCGACCACATAGCCGCGATGGCGCTGGCAATCGAGCTCGACGGAGAATACGACGACATGCTCGAAATGGACTACACGGCTCACTTCAAAGACCCGCGCAAGCCGTCGCTTGTGGCCCAGGCTGACGCGATGCTCAAAGCCATCCAGGCGGTTCCGAAGCTGGCGCAGAGCGACTACTCGCTCGAACAGCTCGGCATATCGCAGGCCGACATCGTGCGCATCAACGGCGACGCGGAGCGCGCAGCGGGCATAGCCGCCATGGTGGACTTCGAGGGCGAGTTGTAGCATGGCGCGCCGTGTATCGAAGCGGGCGTGGGAGGGCTACACGAGGAGGCTCGAAGCCCAGCGCGCCGCCGCGTACGACGACGCCTACGAGTGGGTGGTGCGGAACGTGCCGAGCAGGGGCAGGCTGGACATGAAACGCCTGCGCCTGATGATGGTCGAGGCGGCGAACCATCACGGCAAGTCCACGGCTGCGCTCGCGGCCACGTGGTTCGACCAGATGGCGCGCGCCGAGGGCGCTGACGCAATGAAGGCCGTGCCGGTCAACGACACCGCGAAGACGCGCGTGAAGCGCATGGCCATATGCTCGAACAAGGCACTGCCGAAGCTCGAAGCGGGCGATGTCGAGGGGTTCGCCCGCGCAATAGCGTCGGCGGTCGCGGCAGACGTGAAGCGGCAGGCCACGAACACAGTCATGCTCAACGCACAGAAGAACGGCGCGGAATACGCGTGGATTCCAGGCGGGGCCGAGACGTGCGCGTTCTGCATCGCGCTCGCGGCAAACGGATGGCAACCGGCGGCCAAGGCGACCGCAATGGGCGAGCACGCCGACCACATCCACGACAACTGCGAGTGCGAGTTCGCCATCAGGTTCAACGAATCGACCGAGTACGGCGCGTACGACGCGCAGAAGTATGCGGACATCTACGGCGATGCCGACGGGCGGAGCAGCCAAGACAAGATCAACAGCATCAGGCGCGAGCTGTACGCCGAGAACAGGGACAAGATAAACGAACAGCACCGCGAGCGATACGCGGCGATGAACGGCGGCGGGTAAGCCAGCCGCTCCGCCAACCACGATGAACCAAGGGCCTCCGGGCCCTTTTTTCATGCCCACGTGGGGGCTACCCACGGTCAATGACGACCGCCAAAGGCGGGGAAAGGGGCGAATCATGCCCGAGAACACCAACACGGTGGACGAGAACGCCACGCAGGGCGCAACTGCGGAGAAGACCTTCACGCAGGCAGAGGTGGACGCCATTGTCGGCGAACGCCTGGGCCGCTTGAAGGCGAAGTACGCCGACTACGACGAAGCGAAGGCCAAAGCCGCCAAGTACGACGAGGCGGAAGAGGCCAGCAAGAGCGAGTTGCAGAAGGCGGTCGAGAGGGCCGAGAAGGCCGAAGGGGCGCTCAAGGCGCTCGAAGACGAGCGCAAGCTCGCCGAGCTGCGAGCGGAAATCGCGAAAGAGCAAGGCATCGAAGCCGATCTGCTGCGCGGCACCACGAGGGAAGAGCTCGAAGCGCACGCCGGGCAGATCAAGGCGTACGTGGGTAACTCTCAGCGTTTTCCGAACGTCCCCGACTACGGCGAGGCGAAGGCGCCCGCCGGCAAGAAGAGCACGGCATCGCTTTTTGCAGAGGCCGTGAACGCGAAGTAACCGATAAGAAAGAGGTAACGAAATGACCGCTATCGACATCAACCGAGGCACCACCAACGTCGCGCTGCCCACCGAGGTCTCGTCCGAAATTTGGGGCAACATCCTCGAAGAGTCCGCTTTCATGCAGTTGGCCCGTCGCATCAACATGCCCGGCAACGGCGTGACGGTGCAGACCATCACCGGCGAGCCGACTGCGAACTGGGTGGACGAGACGGCAGCGAAGCCTGTCAGCCGCCACACGTTCGGCAAGAAGGCCATCACGCCCTACAAGCTGGCCGTCATCGAGCCGTTCTCCAACGAGTTCGCACGCGACGCCGACGCCCTGTACGCAGAGCTCGTGCGCCGCCTGCCCTACGCGTTGGCAGCTAAGTTCGACGCGACGATCATGGGCACGACCGCTCCCGGCACCGGCTTCGATGTGCTGGGCGGCGCGACGAAGGTCTCGCTCAACCCCGCGTCTGGCAAAACGCTGTACGACCAATTCATCGCCGTGGACAGCGCCATCAGTGCAGCTAACGGCGTCATGAACGGCATCGCGCTCTCGCCCGTCGGCAAGTCCAAGGTGCTCGCCGCCGTCGACGGCCAGAGCCGCCCGCTGTTCACTGCAGGTGTCGGCTCCAACACTGTCGGCGATATCCTCGGCGCGCCCGTCAAGGTCGCCAAGGCAATCCACGTGGCTGGCGCGGCTGGCTCGCCCGGCACCGCTGCCATCGAGGGCATCGCCGGCGACTTCTCCGACGCCGTGTACGGCACGGTCGAGGGCGTGAAGCTCGCCATCTCCGACCAGGCCACCCTGGCTGACGGCGACTCCACCATCAACCTGTGGCAGAACAACATGTTCGCCGTCCGCGCCGAAATCGAGGTCGCCTTCGCCGTGAAGTCCACCTCCGAGTTCGTGCTGCTCACCGGCGACACGCCGAGCGCCTAATGCTGTTCGTATCGCCTAACGGCGTGGCCGTCGAAGCCGCCGACGAGGCGGCTGAGAGCCTGAAAGCGGCTGGCTTCAAGCCGCAACAGGCAAAGGCCGCAGAGAAGAAGCAGCCGCGCAGGCGCACGGCTAGCAAGACGACGGAAAAGGGGCAGTAGCATGACGGCGTTCGCGACCACGGCGCAGTACCGCGCCAAATACGCAACCGAATTGGACGACGGCACGCTGGCCGAATGGCTCGCGGACGCGTCAGACATCATGGCGGCGGAGATGGGCAGGGGAGGGGTGGACTACTCCGACCCCGACGAAGACTTCGCCGCCAGGCTCATGCGCGTGTGCCGCGACATGGTGCGGCGCGCCATCGGCGACGGCTCGTCGGCGTCGTTCTCGATACCGTACGGAGCGACCCAGGCGTCAATGGCCGCTGGCGGCTATTCCGAGTCGTTCACCATCGGCAACCCCTACGGCGACCTCTACCTGAAGGCGGCGGAGCGCAGGGCGCTCGGCATGACGGGCAGCGGGTTCGCCGTGGCGGTCCCGTCGTTCGGGAACGCGGAGGTGCCAGATGATTAGCGGCATGAGCGTGTCCGTCTTGCGGCGCGTCATGTCGGGCCGCGACGAGATGGGCGAGCCGGTTTTCGCCACGTCCACCGAGACGGTCGGCAACGTGCTCGTCGCGCCGTCGTCGACCGACGAGATGGACGAGACGAACCGCGCGTTCGGCGTCACATGCGAGCTGACGCTCCATTTCCCGAAATCGTACACGGCCAGCCTCGAGGGCTGCGCCGTCGAGGTGAGGGGCGTCGAGTACCGCGTGCTGGGCGACCCGCAGCCGTACATGCCCGAGAACACGCCGACGCCCTGGAACCGCTCCGTGAAGGTGGCGAGGGCCGATGGCTGACGTCGAGTACAGGCCCTCGAAGGAGGGAATGCGCGCCCTGCTCGGCTCCGAAGGCGTCCTCGCCGCGTGCATCGGGTATGCCGGGGAGGTGCGCGACCGCGCGAACTCCATGGTGTCCGACGACGCGATGGTGAACGACGCGTTCTACGCGAGCGGGCGCGTCGACTCCAACGGCATGGCGCGCGCGTCGGCCTACACGGGCAACCCGCACGGCTACAACGCTTGTCTTTCCGAAAACGTACTCCTGAAGGCTTTGGGGTGAATCTCATGAACGTGGAGCAAGCGGTAATCCAGGCGCTCGCCGCGAACGGGCGCAACGCCTACGCAGACGCGCCGAACCCGATGCCGTCGGAGTTCGTGACCGTCGAGCGCACGGGCGGCGGCGACCGCAACCAAGTGGACGCGGCGACGCTGGCCGTCCAATGCTGGGCCGACAGGCGCAAGCGCGCAGCCGACATGGCTGACGACGTGCGCTCGGAGCTGAAAGAGCTCACCGGGACGGGCGGCTTCGGCGCCGTGACCGTCCAATCAATCTACAACTGGCCAGACCCGCAATCGCGCAAGGCGAGGTACCAGCTCACCGTGAGCGTGGTCGCGCACGTCTGACGACAAACGAAGGAGGCCCTAGATGGCTATCGATTCAAGCAAGATCATCATCGGCGCGCCCGACCAATCGTCCACCACGGGCGCGGTCGCGTTCGCCGACACGACGGCTACGCTTCCCACAACCGCCGTAGCGACGCTCGGCACCGGGTGGGAAGACGGCGGGTACGTGTCCGAGGACGGCGTGTCCGTCACCCCGACCTACTCGACCGTGGACATCAAGGACTGGTCGCGCGCCAGCGTCCGGTCTCTGCTCGACGAGTTCACTGGCGAGCTGAAGTTCGCGTTCATCCAGACCGACTACGAGAGCCTTGTCGCCCTGTTCGGTTCCGACAACGTGACGAAGGTCGCAGCGACCACCACGCACGGCGAGCAGATCAAAGTGTCCATGGGCGCGCGCATGGCTCCCGCGAAGGCCTGGTGCTTCTCGATGAAGGACGGCGACGCCCGCGTGCGCATCGTCCTGCCGAACGCCCAGCCGACGATTGACGGCGACCTGGTGTTCGTCGCAAACGAGCCCATCACCTGGTCGGTGAGCCTGAAGTGCAATGCCGACTCCAACGGCGACAACATCATCATCCTGACCGACGACGGCCAGACCACTTCGAGCAACTAAGCAGGTGCAGTCGATGACCGCCGTGATGATTGAGCGCGAGGAAGCGCAGCTGTTCGAGTTCACCATCGAGGGCTCGAAGAAAGTTCACCGCATCCCGCTCGCCGCTTATCTGCCGTACCCGTTCATGCACCGTATGCTGACCGTGGACGGGGACAAGAGCTTCGCGATGGAGCTCTTGCACGAGTACTGCCCCGAGCTTGAAGAAGACGAAAAGCTCACGTTCGGCACGATCATGTCGATTTACGAGGCGTGGGAGAAGGCTTCGAAGGAAGACGGGGCTACCTCGGGGGAATAGCGAGCCTCGTCAAGACCGTCAGCGTCTACGGCGAGGCCATCGACTACGACCTCATGACGAAGGCGGGGCTGACTCTTCGCGACTGGGAGCGCGGCGACTTGGACAGCCGCTCGCTCATCAGGTTCGTGAAGGGGCTTGGCCCCGATTCGTCCTACTTCAAGGCCGCGCACCCCGAAAGCGCGGAAACCGCAGCGTGGGTGGACGGGAGCGTGGCGTGCGCGCTCATCGCCGACATGATCGACGTGATGCGGGCTGGATTCACGAACCTTGCCTACAAGAACACTGGCAAGCGCATGCCGAGAATCGAGCCCTACGAGCGGCCTTGGGCGAAAAGGCGTTCCAGCCGATACGGTAGGAAGCCGATTCCAATTACGAATTTCAACAAATGGTACTACGGAGGTGAGGCTTAATGGCGACCGAAGTCGGCGTCGCTTACGTCAACATCATCCCGAAGACGGACGGCTTCGCTTCTGAAGTCGCAGCTGCTAGCCAAGATGCTGGTGCGAAAGGCGCGGAGGGCATCGGCAGCTCAATCAAGGAAACCCTGAAATCGACGTTCGGAGACTTGCTCAGCACGGGCGGCGAGATGGGTTCGAAGATATCGACAGGCATGGAGCAGTTCTTGTCTGGCGCTGGCAGGCTCGCGATTGTCGGGGCTGTTGCGGCTATAGGCGTCGAGGCCCTTCACCAACTGGAGTCCATCGGCGCGGAAATCGACGCCATGACCGACGAGATAATCGTCGGCACGGGCGCGTCGGGCGAGGCCCTGGAGGCGTTGAAGCAGAACGCGATGGGCGTCGCCACTGAAGTGCCCGTCGGGTTCGCCAAGTCCGGCGACATCATCCAGGACTTCAACACGCGCCTCGGATTGTCGGGCAAGTCGCTGCAAGACGTCTCGACGAGGGCCGCGCAGCTCGACCACATTGTGGGCGGGTTCAACTACGACAACATGGCGACGATGTTCAACGTCTGGGCGATAGGCGCAGACGACATGAACGAGAAGATGGACTACATGTTCGGCGTCAGCCAGAACACGGGCATCGGGTTCGACAGCCTCACGTCCATCATGAAGTCGGCGGGGCCGACGCTCCAGAACCTCGGCTTCTCGTTCGAGGAATCGGCGAACATGGCGGGCTTGCTCGACAAGGCCGGCATCGACGCGTCGTCAACCATGTCCAAGATGAGCAAGGCGCTCGTCGAATTGTCCAAGCCAGGCGAGTCCGCCCAGGACGCGTTCAGGCGCGTGGTGGGCGAGATGCAGGGCTACATCGAGGCGGGCGACACCGCGTCTGCGATGGAGATCGCGACGAAGGTGTTCGGCACGCGCGGCGCGGCCCAGTTCATCGGCGCGTTGCAGTCTGGCGCGCTCAACATGGACAAGCTGTCGGATTCCGCGCTGGGCGCGACCGGCAGCATCGAGGGCACGTACGAGGCAACGAAGGACTGGCCCGAGCAATGGGAGCTGATACAGACGCGAGTGCAGGCGGCGCTCGAACCGCTCGGCAGCGCCGTGTTCAGCACATTGGGCGGGCTGCTCGACGGCATCGGCGAGGGCATGACCGCCGTATGGCAGGCTTCCGAGCCGCTGCGCAACAAGATAGGCGAGCTGGCATCCGGCATTGGCGAGCGCCTGCAACCGGTACTCGACCGCATCGGGCCGTTCCTGCAGACGCTGGCTGACGGGGCCGTGACCGCGCTCGGCTTCGCGTTCGAGGTCCTGGCGACGAACATCGGGTACGTGGCCGACACCGTGTCGTGGATATGGGACAACGCCCTGGCCCCGTTCGGCAGCTGGCTCGCCGACACGTTCGGCCCCGCGTTCGACACGGTGGCGACGACGGTAGGCAACCTCGTCGCGCTTGCACCCGTCATCAAGCTCGAATTCCAGAAAGCGGCCGATGCCGTGAAGTCGGCGTGGAAGCCTATAGGCGACTTCTTCGACACCATCGTTCGCAGGCTCCAGACCATCTTCAAGCCGATAGCCGACTACCTCGGCATACCGTTCGAGATAGCCGAGGACAGCGCGAGCTCCGCGTTGGAAGGCATCGGGAAGAAGTCGGGTGACACGGCAGACGCATCGGGGAAGTCCTTCGCCAACGTCGACGACGTGATCGGCGCGAGGTTCAACGAGGCGAAGTCCATCGCGGCCACTGCGCTCTCGGGCATCTCGTCCTCGTCAGCGACCTCGTACAAGTCGTCGACAGGCGCGTGGACCGGGTGGTCGAATTACATGGGCGGCAAGTTCGGCGACGCGAAGGCAAACGCGAGCCGCCAGCTGAACGCGATATCGGGCGATTCGTCGAATGCGTACAGGTCGTCGACCAACGCGTGGAACGGCTTCTCGGGAAGCGTCGGCGGCAAGTTCGAGGACGCGCGCAGGAACGCGTCGTCGAGCCTCGGCGGCATATCTTCGAGCTCAGCCGTTTCCGCCAGGGATTCGGTGCCGCCGTGGGACGGCCTCGGCGACAGGATCAGGAACGCGGTCGGCAACGTGCAGTACCCGCAGCCGCACGTCTGGTGGGACGAGCACACCATCTTCGGGAACGTCACGTTCAGGATGCCGCACGTCTCGTGGTACGCCGCAGGCGGCTTCGTGGACGGCGCGACGCTCATAGGCGCGGGCGAGGCAGGCGCCGAGATGATCCTGCCGAAGTCAGGTGGGCTCATGAACGACTTCGCGAGCGCGGTCACCGAGGAGGTCGACATGGGCGAGGTCGTCGAGGAGATACGGGCGTTCAGGCGCGAGATAGGCCCCATCATAAGCGAGTATGCGCCCTACATGACGATACGGGAATTGACCGGGCGTATAGGCGCAAGCGTCAACAGGGGGCTGGTAGGAGGCGTTGCATGATCCTATTCGACGGTCACGACCTATGCGAGCTGCTGATATGCGGCGACCCCCAGCTGACGGCGCTCAACTCTTCGGTGAGCCTCGCGGAGCCGCCCGGCGCGGACGGGGCGTCGGTGCTCTCACGGACGTGGGGCAGGACCGAGGTTTCGTTCACGGTCGTCGCAATCGGAAACGCGCACGACAGGCGCGACAAGCTGTCCACGTTGGGGGCGTGGCTGGACGTTGACGGGCCCAGGCGGCTCGTGCTGCCCGACGCGCCCGAGAGGTTCCACATGGCCGTACCCAGCGGCGCAGTGAAGCTCGACAGGCTCTTCGGCGGCGAGACGGGCAAGCTCACGTTCCTTTTGGCCGACCCCATCGCCTACGGCGACGAGCACTCAATCACCGTCCCCTCTGGCGGGTCCGTGACGTTCGTCGTGGGCGGCACCTACCCCACGCGCCCGGTCGTCACGGCCAACGCGGTGCGAAACGCCTCGTCGCTCGTGTGGGGCCTGCGCCTCGACGAGGGCGATTACCTCCACATAGCCACGGGCAGCGCGTCGGCGCGCGCAATCGTCGCCGACTGCGGCGAGCGCACGCTGAGTGTCAACGGCTCCGCAGCCATCCCCACGCTCGACAGCGACTGGCTCGAACTCGAACCAGGAGCCCACACGCTCCGCATGGACAACGGCACGGGCGCGGCGACGGTCACGTGGCGGGACAGGTGGTTGTGATGCGCAGGATCATGGTGTTCGACCGCTTCGACGCCCCGCTGTTCGAGTTGGCGGAAGGCGACGTGTTCGAGCTGACCCGCACCGAGCAGGTCAACGGCGAGCACGCGCTTTCCATCACCACGACGAGGCAATTGGAGCAGGGCAACCGCATCTTGCTGCAGGACGACCGGGGCGTGTGGCGCGAGTACGTCGTGTACGGCGTGGACGCGCTCCACGACTCGGGCGAGCGGCCCATCGGAACCTATTACTGCACGTGGAGCGTTCAGCCCGACCTGATGGGTACTCGTGTCTCGCGCATGCCAGGCACCGACTCGCCTGTTTCAGCCGGCGTGGCGCTCGACGCGGCGCTTTCCGGCACCTCGCGCTGGTCTCGCGGCACGGTCACGCGCACCGCGACCGGCGGCGCGAGCATGTACGACACCGACGGCTGGGACGCCATGGCCACCCTCGTGGGAACATGGGGCGGCGAGCTGTCCGCGACCATCGAGGTGTCCACGCTCTCGGGCGTGACGGCCCGCAAGGTGGACCTCTACGACAAGATGGGCGACCAGACCGCCAGAAGGCGCTTCGACTTCGGGGCCGACCTATCGTCGGTGCGCAGGACGATAGCGGACGGCCCGCTGTACTGCCGCATAACCCCTCGTGGCAAGGGCGAGCAGACCGACTCGGGCGGCTACGGGCGCAAGATAACCATCGAGAGCGTCAACGGCGGCAAGGACTACCTCGAGAAGGCGTCCATGGTCGATTTGGCGAAGCTTCCCGACGGCAACGGCGGCTGGGAGTACCCCACGCTCGAAGTCGAGAACTCGGACTGCGAGACGCCCGCCGAGCTGCTTGCCTGGGCGCGTTCCGTGCTCGACGACTACACGCTTCCAAGAATCACCTACGAGGTGGACGTGCTGCAGCTGGCCCGCGAGGGCATCGACATGCAGGGCGTGGGCCTGGGAGATGCCGTCCACATCGTGGACCGCAAGTTCGGCGAGGGCCTGCGCCTGTCTGGCCGCGTCGTCGCGATGACCATGGACGAGCTGAGCGGCAACACCACGCAGCTCACAATCGGCTACATCAACAACGGCCTCACGGGCATGTTCGGCTCGCTCGGCAGGCAGGTGTCGAGGGTGA
Organism: Eggerthellaceae bacterium; assembly: GCA_017460365.1. Taxonomy (GTDB): domain Bacteria; phylum Actinomycetota; class Coriobacteriia; order Coriobacteriales; family Eggerthellaceae; genus UBA9715. The sequence continues at coordinate 23,929 of JAFUBE010000444.1, read as the reverse complement.
CCGCCGTCGTGCAGCAGATGAACGGCGGCACGCTCTCGACGGCGGACTACCTGAGCCGCCTGCTCGACCGCATCAACGCCGAGATAAACGCGACAGGCGGCTACACGTACATCACCGAGGGCCAAGGCCTCAGGACGTACGACAAGGCCGTGAGCGACCCGCTGGTGGGCGCAGAGGCCGATGCCGTCGTGGAGGTCAAGGGCGGCACAATCCGCATAGCGAACACCAAGACGGTCCAGGGCGCCTGGAACTGGAAGACCGTCTTCACGAGCGGGCACGTCGCCGCAGAGCTGGTCACGGCGGCGCAGATAACGGCCGGCTACATCGGCTCGGCGGGGTCGGGGAACTACTGGGACCTCGACACCGGCGAGCTCCAGATGGCCGCCAGCACCAAGGTCGGCGGCAAGACCGTCGCGGCCATCGCGCAGGAGAAGGTGGACGGCCAGACGCAGTCATCCATCTTCAACAAGCTTACGAACGATGGGCAGACGCAAGGCATCTACTTGTTGAACGGTCTTGTGTATATCAACGGATCGTATATAAAAGCCGGCGAAATCAACGCGGACTACATCAAGGCAGGCGTTATCTCGGATGCTGCCAACAAAAACTCATGGAACCTCAGTACAGGCGCCCTGAAAACGAAGGATATGACAGCTGAGAGCGCCACCCTTACCGGGTCGCTCAATATATCGTTCGACCCTAATTCCAGCGGAATCGGGCTGACAATCGATAGTTTCGGAATCTTGCGATGGAAGACAAACGGGACAGAAACGGCGACGCTTTACGGAATCGGGCCACTTCGGTCTGGGAGTTCAGGGAGCTTGCGATTATACGCAGACGACATCTTATTGGGCGACAAAAACGGCAATAGGAAAGTCGACATTTCGCCAACAGAAATATTAATTGGAACCGATAGTAGGCATTTCCTTTGCATAAACAGCTCTAGCGCGTACATGCGGTGCGGCAGCAAAGGATTTGGAATCTACAACGGGCAGTACAGCGATAACTGGACATGGTCAGACTAGCACTCTGCCTCCGATTGGTCATGATAGGAGCATGATATGAATGTCCAAACACTGAACCTCGACGTGAGCAAGCGTCCCGCCGTCACACCCGTCGTTTACCTCGGGCAGGGTGACAAAAACGGCACAACGCTGGCCGTCTCGGTGTACGACAACGGGGTGGCGATGGACCTCACGGGCCTCGGCGCGCGCTTCTGCATGCGGTTGCCCGGTGGAGAGTACTACTACTCGGTGGCAGGTGACGTTTCTGGCAACGTCGCAACGTTCGACATCGACGAGTCGTATGCCGCGGCGGTCGCGGGGCGCACCGACATGGCGTATGTCGAGGTGCTGGACGGCGATGACGTTATCTGCTCGACCAACCGCATCGCCGTGGTCGTGCTCGACGGGGCGCGCGAGGGCGTCGACCCAGGAGAGCAGCACATCAGCGAGATCAACGAGGCCGTGAGCCGAGCGAACGAGGCCGCTGCCGGCGCAGCCGAGGTCGAGGCCGCAATCGAGGCGGCTGAGGCGCTTCGCGTCGCAGCAGAGAACGCCAGGGCGGCAGCTGAGGCGATGAGGGCCAGCGCGGAATCTGGCCGAGCGAGCGCGGAAGGGGCGCGCGCAATAGCGGAGACCGCCAGGGCCAGCGCGGAATCGTCGCGCGCTTCTGCGGAGACGAGCCGTGCAAACGCGGAATCGCTGCGGGCGAGCGCGGAGGCGGGACGCGCGAACGCCGAGTCGGCGCGCGTGTCGGCTGAAGCGGCCAGGGCCAGCGCGGAAGCCGACCGAGTCTTAGAGTTCGCGAGCATGGAGCAGAGGTCGCGCGGCTGGCTCAAGTACTACTGCGCGGTTGGCGAGTACGACGCCGCGACGCGCAAGCCGACCGTGCAATCGCCGGACGACGGCACGCTGTACTACGTTCCCGAGGCGAACCCGACAGCCGACGACCAGTGGGTGGAGTGGGAGTGGGACCGTCCGAACTCCCGTTGGGAGCGCCACGGCGTAACCGAAGCGTCCATAACCCCCATGACGACGGCGCAGATGAACGCCATCATGGACGACGACCAGACCGTTACCAGCACGAACGTGGTCAACACGACGGTATGGAGCGCGCTGTGGACGAAGCTGAAGACGAAGTTCGCCGCGATAGCACACACGCACTCGGCATCCAACATAACGAGCGGCACGCTGGCGGTGGCGCGTGGCGGCACGGGCAAGTCAGCCGTTCCCTCGATGCTCGCGGACCTGGCGAGCGAGAACGCTGTGAGCCCCTACGACGCGACGCCGCGCCCTGGCGTGACGGGGCTCCTGCCGGTAGCCCACGGCGGCACAGGAGCGTCGACCGCCGCTGCCGCGCGCACGAACCTGGACGCCGCGCAGTCCGAGAACGCCGCGGGTTCGCTGTACGATGCGGAGCAGGCGATAGCCGACAACGCGGCGGCGATTGCCACGCTCGGGGAGTCCGTATCCCTGGTAAAGGACCGCAGCATTACGTTCGGGGTAATAAACAGCGCGGGAACGCTGTCCTTCTCCGGCAACATGGCACTCGTGGTGGGGGGAAACAGGTCAGACCGTTCTTTCGTCGCGTTCTTCTATCCGAGCCAGGCGTTGTTGATTGTGAACAACGACAACGTCGTAACGCTGGGGGTCAACGATGGCAACTACACCATCCAGAACAACCTGACTAGCGGCGGCTTGAGGTACATCATGGTCAAGTGACGTGCTCTGTCAGCCTGACGTGTATGACGGCTGCCGCTAAACCCAATAGATAAGCTGGCCCTGCGTCCATATATCGGACATTGCTTCATCGCAAATTACCTCTAAATTGCCATTGGTCAAAAGCCTGATTACAAATGACTTTCCGCCGCCGTAGCCTACAGAGCGGACTTCCCTATCTGGCCTGTATCCTTGCGGAACTGTGCCTATGAGAGTCCACGACCCAGAAGGCACGGTCAAGGCCATGGCATTAACTTGCACCACGTGAATTGCCCCGAGCTTCCAAACAAAGAAGCTGCCCCTCATCCCGCTGGCAATCGTTCCGTTGATGATTTCTGCTTGGGATACGGACTCACGCCGCGTCCAGTATCAGCCGCCCGAAGGCCCTCTGGGCGTCGCGCATGATCGCGGAGTTGCCCACCAGGTAGTGCTCGTAGGCGGTGGATATGCCCTCGTGGCCGAGCATCAGCGCCACCGTCTCTATGGGCGTGCCGGCCTGCAGCGAGAGCGTCCCGAACGTGTGCCGCAGCCATTGCGCGCACATCTTGAGGCCCCGCTTGGCGAACCACGAGCGCACCTGGCGGCGGTACTTCGACGGGGCCGACGGGCACAGCCTGTCCGATCGCCTCGCGCCCCCGGCGCGCCTCAGCTCGCGCAGTCGGTCCACCGCGTAGCGCGGCAGCACAACCGTCCTCGTGCTCTTCTCGGTCTTCGTCGGGCTTTCGTAGACCTCGCCGAACGCCTCGTGTAGGCCCTTGGTCACGCTCACCTCGCCCGTGGACAGGTTCACGTCGGCCCACGTGAGCGCGACGGCCTCGCAGGGGCGCAGCCCGCACGAGAGCTGCACGAGCGCGCACGCCTCGAAGCCCTGGCCGCGCATGTCGCGCATGGCCTCGTTGGCCTGGCGGGCGGTGAGCGCGTTGGGCTTGCGCCTGGGGGCCGTGGGCGGCTCGACGCCCTGCGTCTCGTCGTAGATGCGCACGCGGTAGGCCCTCAGCCACCAGCGGTAGACCTGCCTGAACGTCTTCCACGCATTGTCGGCCGCACCGGGAAGCTCGAAGCCGTCGAGCCACTCCTGCAGCTCGTCTGACCCGATGGACTCCATCTCGCGGCCCTGCCACTTGGGCATGAGGTGGCACTTGATGGCGCTCAGGTAGCCCTCCATGGTGTTGGGGCGCACCCTCTTGCGGCCGAACTGCTTGTCGTCGACGTACTCGTAAACCGCCTGCTCGAACAACATGGTCTCTTCCTTTCAACGGAGGTTTGCACATGGGAAAAATCCCAGCCCCATATTGCCCGAACGCGCCGTAAGCGCGACTGGGATTTTCGCGTCTCACAGGGCGCTTAGAGTTTGACCATATGTTCATCGGCGACTCAGGCTGAAGCAGTCTTGGAAAGAGAGAAGCCCCCGTGCGCTTAGGCCGTGGGTTAGCATCCTCTTATCTGCAAGCGGCTGCCAGAGCCACAAAGAGAAGGGGGCTTCCCGATGAGCGAGTATACCACGCAGGTAGGCATGGACGTCCACGCGCGCAGCGTGTCGTGCAAGGCGCTGAGGCCGGACACCGGCGAGTGCTGGGCCAAGACGTTTTCCGGCGAGGGGCACGAGCACGAGCTCTTGGAGTGGGCGAAGAAGCTGCCCGGCCCCGTCCGCTGCGCTTACGAGTCCGGTTGCACCGGATTCTGGCTGAGCAGGTTCTTGGAGCGCGGGGGCGTTGCGTGTGAGGTGATGGCCGTGTCGACCATCCCCAGGTCGCCGAAGAACAAGAAGCACAAGGACGACCGGCACGACGCTGGCGTGGTGCTTCGCGAGATGTGCAACCCAGCGAGCGACGTCTCCTACGTGTGGGTGCCGGATCCGGAGGTCGAAGGCGCGAGGGACCTGGCGCGGGCCTCCGACACTACAGCGAAGCTTGTGAAGTCTGCGAAGCAGCGAGGCAGCATGCTGCTGGTCAAGCACGGGTACGTGTGGAACGAGCGCACGCCGGCCGGCAACCTGAGGGCGACGTGGACCCCGGCCTGGCGCAAGTGGGCGCTCTCGTGCGATTTGGGCGACCCGCTGTCGAACATGGCGCTGAAGATGGAGGTCGAGATGGTCGAGCGCATGGAGCGAAGCTCCAAGGAACTGGCGAAGGCGGTGGCCGCGGAGGCCGAGAAACCCAGGTGGAAGCCCTACGTGGACGCGCTCATTCGCCTGAAGGGCGTCGACGTGCAGACCGCTTTCCTGGCCTGCGCCGAGTTCGGCGACTTCTCGCGCTTCCGAAGCGGCAGGCGCGTGTCGCGCTGGATCGGCTGCACGTCATCCGAGGACTCCACGGGCGACAACCGCCGCCAGGGTAAGATCACCAAGGAGGGCAGCTCTCATCTCCGGCGCGCCCTCGTGGAGGGGATCTCGACCATATCGCGCCAGACGGCGCACAAGAAGTACCTGCGCCCGGGGCACGAGGTGTCGCCCCAGGTGGAGGACATCGCGCTCGAGGCCAACGCGCGGCTGAAGATGAAGTACGACGCGCTGAAGAAGGCCGGCAAGCACACCAACGTCGCCAAGATCGCCGTGGTCAGCGAGATGGCGCGCTGGATGTGGGCGCTGGGCCTGCAGGTGCAGCGCGAGCAGGCGGACGCGTAGGGCGTCCCGCAGCTATAGCCATCCCCTCCGCCGCCTCGAGCTTGCGGTGCGTAGGGCAACTCGCGATCGTCACATGCGCAGCTGCGGAGGATGCGCGCGAGAGCGCATTGAAGAAGCGGCCAGGCGCGTCACTTGACTGCCCGCCATGCGCGGGGCCTGCGACACTGCCCGTACCGGAGGAATCGTACTGCGGGCCGGGGAGACCCGGTAGCCGCGAGTCTGTGAGTGGATCGCACTGAGCATCCGACATTACGGGGCGGCTTGCCCCGACTCGAGGACACGCTCGCAGCCCAGGCACGGAGGTGAGGGAAGCCAACCCCCGGACTAGCTAACCGGGGGTTGGCGAAATATTGCCACTTGACAGGCCGATGAACGTATGTGTGACAGGCCCCGCATAATCGAAGCGACACAGGGGCCAACATTTCGAAGGCAATCGGACGAAAGGAGCCGATTATGGCTTACAAGAACCTGGGCACGTTTCTCACGAAAGTCACCCTCAAGGCCATCGAAAAGCTCGACGAGGCCGACGTTGACGAGCACATGCGCATCGCCGAGAACGTGACCGCGTGGGTGGCCGCGAAGAAAGTGGCGCCCAACCACGCTCAGATGATATTCGACGCGATTCACTGGACCGGGCCGATTCCGGAGCCCGAGCCCGAGCACACGTCCGAGGGCCTGACCCTCCAAGACGTGAGTGACGGGCTCGCCGACCTCGGCGAGGTCGTGAGTGAAATCATCGTGGGAATGGAGGGGTAGCCATGGCGAAGTTCTACGCGAAGCGCATCAACTACGACATCACGCGAATCGATGAAGTGCCGGCGCATTGGCGCGAGGCGGTGCGCGCGATCATCGAGGAACGCAACAAGCCGCTCGAAGCTATGACCAAGGCCGAACTCCTCGCGCTCGCAGCGGAGCGCGGCGTCGAGGCGTACGAGTCGTGGACGAAGGCCGAGATAATCGCGGCGCTCGAAGGCGGTGAATGATGGGGAACCCGCTCGTGATGACGGCGCTATCGTCGCTCATCTCCGCGCTGGTGGCGGCTGTCGTGAGCGCGGTTGTCATGAAGGTGCGCGTCGTGAGGAAGACGTCGGCGGACGCCAAGAGGGAGAGCGAGGAGCTGAAGAAGCTCATCGTGCAGAACACGCTCATGACGTGCCGCCTGGTCATCTACTCAGACAAGTTCAGCATCGACGAGAAGCTGGAAGCCTACATCGTGTACCGCGACAACGGCGGCAACCACCAGACCAAGACCTACATGGACGGCCTGGTGGGCATGGACGTTGACGAGTATTTGGAAAAGCACTGCAAGAGCTAGGAGGAAGACATGAACAAGTCGAACATCAAGCAATGGTTCAAGGCGGCGGGCGTCCGCGCAATCAAGACGGTGGCCCAGACCGCCGTCGCCACCATCGGCACGAGCGCGGCCATGGGCGACGTGAACTGGGCGCTCGTGGGCAGCGCGTCGGTGCTGGCGGGCATCCTCTCGATGCTCACCAGCGTGGCAGGGCTTCCCGAAGTCCCCGAAACGCCCGAAGAGGGTGAATAGCATGGGCAGACGAGAGCGCATGGTCCAAATCGCCCTGGACATCGCGGCAGACGATTCCCACGGCTACTCGCAGTACCGCCGCTGGCCCTGGCAGGGCAGCGACTTCGATTGCAGCTCGCTCATGTACTGGTGCGCGAACCAGGCTGGCTACGACGTGCCGACGAGCGGCTACACGGGGACGATGCTGGAAGACTTCACGGCGGCTGGCTTCCGCGCCGACCCGTGGGACGGAAACATCTGGGACTGCGAGCCCGGGGACATCCTGCTCGCGCACAACGGGAGCCGCCAGCACACCGAGATGTACGTCGGCGGCGGGGACAACGTGGGGGCGCACATCGCGGAAACTGGCGATATCGACGGCGCGCCCGGCGACCAGACGGGCAACGAGATTTCCGTCTCGCCGAACTGGGGGAGCTGGGACTACGTGCTCACGCCGCCTGCTGACGGTGACGACCCGCAGCCCGAACACGAACCGCAGCCCGAGGGCGTGCGCTATTGCGCGTCCACCGACCCAGATGGCCGCGAATGGCTCGACGAGATGGTCGGCACCCACGACACGGGCGGTTCGGACGACACCTGGGCGGGCGAATTGGGAAAGGCGATTTACTTCATCGCCGCGAACTGCAAGCTGCGCGTGATGACCGCCGCGAGCTTCCCTGAGTGGCTCCCCTGGGTGGACGAATACGACGCCAGCGACACCGAGAACGGCTGCGCGGGCGACGGCACGCCCATCCTGCTCGTGCAGGCCGAGGGCCACGACGTGGACGTCCACCGCATGGGGGAGTGGAACGGCGTGGTCGACGGCGTGACCATCCGATGAGGAATATCGTGTTTGCAATCGCAATCGGCATCGGCGTGCTGGCGCTGTGCCTGCTGGTCGGCGTCATGACCGTGGACAGCCAGCCGCACCGATCCGCGCAGCTGCACAACGCGTACTGGCCGTACAGCGTCGAGACGCAAATCAGGGACAAGTAGACCTCCGCGAAGAGGACGCCCCCGGGCTTCGGCTCGGGGGCTTTTTTCGTTGGTGCGCGTGGTGCGTTTCTGGTGCGTCCAGTCAGATTTGAGCATGCTTGAATTAGTGAGTTTTCGTGTTTCGACCTCGGCACTCGTAATTTGGGCATGTGAGTACGCGTGAGTACGTTTGCCCAGGTGAGAGTGTTACGGCAACAGGCCACAAGTTCAAATCTTGTAACGCCCACCACGAAAACCGCAGGTCAGAAGCTTGAAGCTCTGGCCTGCTTCTCGTTGTGGTGCGTTTTTGGTGCGTTCGGCACAGCTCCGAGCACCGTGGCGGACAGCTGCGAGCGCGCCACAGCGGCTTCGAGCGACGACTGGTCGCGGTGGACGTAGACCTTCGCCGGCTCGATGGACGACCACCCAGCCCACGCCTGCAAGTCGAACACGGACATGAAACGCGCCATCTTCGTCAGGTTCGAGTGGCGGAGTTCGTAGGGGACGAAACCTGGCGCGCCGAACGCGTCGCGGTTGGCATCCCACCACCGCCTGACGTTCTGCATGCGCAGCGGGGAGCCGCCGCGGGTGTTCTCGCAGAAGCATTTCCCGCCGACGCGCATGCGCGAGTACGCCGCGCACGCGTCGGCCAGCCTGTCGGTCATCGGCAAGTCGCGGACGGACGACGGGCGCTTGGTCTTGCCGATGTTGCCGCTGCGCTCCTTCATGGCCGAGCGCACGTGGAGAGCCTTTCGCCCGTAGTCCACCTCTTCGGGCTTGAGCGCGAGGGCCTCCTGCGGGCGGAGCCCGGCATCGAGCATCAGCAGCATCGCCATGGCGCGCCCGTCGCCCGATTCGGCATGCGGGAGCATGGCGTCCCATAGGCCGTCCATCTGGCTGGCCGTAAGCGCCTTGCGCTCCTTCGTGTCGGTCTTCGGCGGCTTCACCTTCTCGCAGGGGTTCGACGCGATGCGGCCGTCGTCCGCCGCCGTGCGCATGATGTTGTTCAGCGCCGTGAACAGGTTGTTCATGTAGGTGCCGGACAGCTCGCGCTCCCCGCCCGTCTTGAGTTCAAGCAGCGCGGATTTGACCGCTTCCGGCGTGATCGCGTCCATCCTCTTATCGCCGAGCACGCGCGAGAGCACGCTGACGTTGCGCTTGTCGTTCCCGACGGTCTGCTCGTCGAGGTTGCCCGACTTCTCGCGCCACAGCCTCCATGATTCTGCGTAAGCCCCGAACGTCTCCGCGTTGGGCACCAATTCCTCAAACTCGGCAACGAACGCCTTCTGGCGCCCCTGCGCCTGCGTGTACGTGCCATGGAACCGCTCGGACTTGCGGCCTTCCTCCGTGGTGGCCCAGATGCGCCAGTCGCGGCAGCGGTTGCGCGGCTTCGACTTGTCGAGCTGCTGGATGGTCGAGCCCGTGACCTTCATGGTAGAATCACCTCACAGACGTATTCCGTACGTGCTGTACAGCCCCCGCGTAAGTCTTGGCCGGACGCGCGGGGGTGTTTTCTTTTAATTATCTATTGCAAAGTCTTGTATAAATCATCGTCGACGAAACCGAACAAACCGCGCACTTTCGGAAAACCAAGTTCTCCATCATATCCGCTGATGTACGCTTCAACTTCAACAATGTACCCGTTCTGCATTAGCTTGCGCACGGCTTCGGCATGCGATGACGCGAAACCGAACGGCTGGCCGTTGAAGGCATATGCAACGTCGCCGCGATCAACCGTCGCGCTCGCGCTACCGTTGTAGATGCTCTCCATGCGCACTTCAGCAGGCATGGCTGTCACGACGAACCGCGTGTTTGCCGGCACACCCTTAAATGGAGTCCCGTTGTACGTGTATATGTTGCTCTCGTGCTCGGCAGGCAGCCTATACACCTTCGTCGCTGGCGGCATCTGCCACGGCGCGACCATGATGGGCGGCAGTTGCTGCTGTTGCGCTGATTCTTGCTTTTTCTTGCCAAAACCGAACAAACCCATGACTACCTCCCCAGCATCGTTTCGACCATTGTCAGCACGGCGGCGTGCTGTTGGATCGCGGAGCTCTTTACCTTCATCTGTCCACCTCCTGCGTCTGCAGCGCATAGAACTCATCGGGAGTCATGCCAAGCGCATTGATGATGAGGAGCGCCTTCTCCCAAGTCACGTCTTTCGTGTGCCCGCTCTTCAGCTTCGAGAAGTACGACGAATGTATTCCAGTCGCGGAGCAAATATCAGCCGCTTTCAGGCCTTTTTCCTTCAACGCAATTTCAAATGCCTCGTAAAACCGCATGATTCCCTCCGTCCCGAAACGGCAAGGAAATTTTACTAGATAACGGAAAAATTGCCAATTGGGAAAAATTCTATTGAAATCTCCCAATTGGGAGATATACTGAACAAGAACCTGCCAATTAGGAGGTTCGGAAGGGAGCAAGCATGACTACTCAGAAGATCAACGAGAAGTTGGGAGCGTGGCTCATCGAAGACAAGAGCCACACCCGCAACAAGCTCGCTGAAGAGCTAGGCATGACTAGGCCAACGCTACAGAACCGTCTCAACGGCACGTCCAAATGGGAGTGGGAAGAGGTCGTCAGGGTCTCTCAGCTCACGGGCTGCACGCTGAACGAGCTTGCCGAGGTTGACGCCTAGCTCCACACGAGCGACCGCACTTTGACAACCGAATGCACGACCAGGGCGAACGGGAGGGTCCCAGCCGGAGAGAAGACCGCCGGGAGAACCGGAGTAATAGCCAACGGACCTCGGAAGAACCCTGGATGCAATACAAACGCAAGACAGCAGCTCCACGCTGGCGGCGCGGGACACGAAACCTCCTTTCATCCGCAAATCAAGGGCATACGCGCTATACGAACCAACCCGCGCCGTCTGCGCGGGGCTGCTGGCAAGTCGAAATGTGGAGGCGTGTGGAGATTGGAACGACAACGCACGCGAACTCACGAAGTCAAACGCGGCATCGAAATACGCCGCGCCGAAACCGATGAAAGGAGGTCATCATGCCCGTTGTAATGAGCGCGAGGCAGTTCGCCAAATGGCACTACGAATGCGACGAGCCGACGGTGACGCAGATGAACACGGTGAACATGCAATGCCGCGACGGCTCGATAAGGCACGCCGAGAAGGTCGGCAGGAAGTGGTTCATCAACTGCACTGCTGAGTGGCCCGAATTGTTCCCGGAACCCGAGAAGGCCGAGGTCGTCCGGGAGACGGCGCAACGCGCACCGATCGTGACGGCAGACATGAGGTTAGGAGACGCGCTGGCCGTCTTGCTGGACGCGCTGGCGGGGAAGGAGGTCGCGAATGTCCACTAGACACGAAGCGGCGCGCGGTAGCAGCCACTACACGCGCGCCATACGCTCTGGTCGAACGCCAGGGCGAATTATATCAGATTGGGAGCGGGGAACGCTAGTCGCCGGCCTGATCATAGCGGTCAGCTTCGGGCTGATGCTCGTCGCGGGAGCGTGGTTGGGATGGTAGCGCGCGCGATCGTGCCCACGGGCATCGAGGCCAAGGCCGTCCAGTTCGCCGGCATGTGCGGGCGCGACGGCTACCCCGACGCGATGCTCGTGGTGAAGGACGGGCGCGTGGCGCGCATGTCGCTGTTCGACGCCGACGGCAGCCAGCGGTTCTTCGCGTGCGTGGACGGCAGGCTGTGCGAGTACTACATGCCCGACGAGGGTGATGCGGAATGACGTACGACAGCTTCAAGGACATGGCATACGACGTCTCGCTCGACAACCAGGAGCTGCGCGCCGAGGTGAAGCGGCTCAAGGGCGAGCTGAACGACGCGAAGCGAGCCTGCTACGACATGAAGATGAACCTAATGTTCGCAAACGACAAGCTGCGCAAGTCGAACCTCGTCACCGACCCCTACGAGGTGGACGAGGGGGAGTACGAGTGCGGCGAGTGCAACGCCGAACTGAAGCGCCACTGGTGGGCGTGCCCTGGATGCGGCAAGCGCATCGACTGGGACGCCGTCCACCTTTCTGGCGACTCCGATTGGTACGCGGAGGAGGGCGAGCGGTTTTTGCAAGAGGCCGTATACGACCCGATTAGGGAGGCGATGCGGTCATGACGCTGTGCAAGTTCAGGCCGCAGCGCACTTACGGCGAGCAGTTCCTGCTTGACGAGGTGGACGTGCGCGGGCTCATGAAGGCATTGGAGCAGCGCATCGACGAGCACGGCGAAGCCGATGCTTCAGACACGCGCATATACGTCGGCGCGCACCTTGCGTTCAATGTGATGTTCCGCGATTACGGCGGCGAGTACCGCGATTTCGACGAGTCGACGGGCGAGAGGCCCGAAGACTCGGAGTACTGGACCGACTTCATGCGGCGGTTCGACGCCGCCGTGGACGAGCAGTTCAACTTGGAAGGAGGGGATTAGATGAGCATTCCCATAATTATCATGGGCGATAGCGGCACCGGCAAGTCGTACTCACTGAGGAACTTCAGCAACGACGACGTGAGCGTGCTCAACGTCCAGAACAAGCTGTTGCCGTTCTTCGATAACGCGCTCGACACGGTGAGCATTCCCGACCTGGCGCGCGACAACGGGAACGCGCTGAGGGTCGACATCGTGCAGAGCTGGCTCGCGAACCACCACGAGAAGCGCGCCGTGGTCATCGACGACTGCGGCTACTGCATCAGCGAGATGTTCGTGAGGTGGAACACTGGCGCCGAGGCTTACGACAACAAGTACGCGGTCTACACGGACATCGCCGCGAGGATGTGGAACCTGTTCCAGGCCGTCATCGAGGACGGCGACGCGACGCGGATCGTGTACTTCGTGTTTCACCAGGAGAAACAGCAGGACGGAAGCATCGACATCCTCACGGTCGGCAAGCTGCTCAACGAGAAGCTGCTCATCAGGGGCCTCGTAACCTGCACGCTCCAAAGCGCGAAGGAAGGCGACCGCTACGGGTTCCACACAAACAACGCGAATCCCGCGAAATGCCCGCCCGGGCTTTTCGAGGACGAGTTCATCGACAACGACCTGAAAGCGGTGGACGCCCGCATCCGTGAGGCGTACCGCCTGGATAACGGGAAATAAGGCTACGGAGAAAGGAAAACGACATGCCTAAACTCAACCGCGAGGAATACAACAAGACCGAGGCGAAGCAAGGCGGCGGCGGCTTCGAGCAGATGGAGCCCGGCGTGTACGAGCTCTACATCCAGGCCGTCCGCACCGAGTGGGACACGAAGAACGGCCACACGCGCGGCCTTGAGAAGCAGTGCGTGCGCATCGTCTGGGACGTGGCGAGCGGCCCGTTCGAGAAGAAGTTCACGGACGCCTACTTCGTCGACTGGGAGGGCAGGCCCGACCCCGACAAGGATTACATGCACTCCACCATGCTCTCGTGGAAGAACATGGCGTACCTCAAGGGGCGCTTCGAGGCCATCGACGCGAACAACCCCGGCTTCGATTCGCTGGCCGCGTTCGACGCAATTCCAGACGACGCGTACGACCCGAAACAGTGGGCGCAGTTCGTCGGTAAGAGGTTCTGGGCCGTCATCGGCGGCGAGGTTGACCTCAACGACAACGGCTACGACCGTTGGAAGCTCGACATCGACGCCTGGATCACGCCCGAGCAAGTTCGCAGCGGAGATCATCCGGAGCCGAAGGTTACGGACAACCGCGCGAAGCCGAAGAACGGCGGCGCCCCCGCCTCGATGGGCGCGACGTACAACGTGTAGCCATGAAGCGCGTCGTGATAATCGAGGACGACCGCCAGCACGCGGGCAAGCACGAGAACAAGCACGAGGTATGGGATGCGCTCGGCGTCCCGTACCTATCCCGCGACGAGATGATAAAGCTCGACTTCGGCGACTACATGCGCGGCTTCGATGACGGCACGCTCGACCCGTCGTCGAACGTGAGCGTGGACACGAAAGCGTCGCTTTCAGAGGTGTCCACCAACCTCGGGCGCAAGCACGACGCGTTCAAGCGCGAGGTCAAGCGTGCGAACGATAAGGGATACCTGCTCGTCGTGCTGGTGGAGACCGAAGAGGCCGAAACCGTGGACGACGTGCGCAAGTGGGTCAACTCACATTGCAGGCGCTGCTCCGTGATGCTGCGCGGCGAGTGCGACCCGCTTCTGTCAAGCGACATATGCCTGAGGCACGGCACGAAGAAACCGCTGCAAGGCGAGACGGTTTCGAAGCAGATGAAGACGATGCAGGCCAACCGCTCGGTGCGGTTCGAGTTCTGCAAGCCGGACGAGTCCGCGATGCGGATATGCGAATTGTTAGGTGTTGAATATGGCGAAGATGTTGAAGGCGATACCGACGACGTATCGCGGAATCGAGTTTCGCAGCAAGCTCGAAGCTAAGTACGCCCAGGCTTTCGACCGCCTGGGCATCGTTTGGGAGTACGAGGGCCACGGTTTCGCGTTCGACGACGGCACCTGGTACTGCCCCGATTTCTACATGCCTGAGATTGACACGTATTTCGAGGTCAAGGGCGTCATGGACGAGGCGAGCGAACGCAAGGTCAAGATGCTCGCCGAAGAATGCAAGTGGGTTGTCGTCGGAGGTCCTGACGGCACGATGACCCTTTACGAAGGATGGCGTAATTCCGATGGCGGCTCCGGCTGGGTGATCTCTCAGCCGGGTGAAACCCATATCGGAAAATGCTCGTCGTGCGGCCGTTACGTGTTCTGGGGTGTCGGCAGCTACGAGTGTCATTCGTGCCACGGTTACGACGGCAATCCATGCACCGAGGGAAGTTTCGACGACCCCACGAACCTCTTCGAAGCAGCGGGGTGGGAGCGTGGATGGTAACAAGATGCGCGATGCTGCCGTAGCCTACGCGGAGAACCACGGTTTCGCGGTGTTCGTCACACCGTATGGCAGCAAGGACCCGTATAAGGGGTCTCACGGGTTCGAGGACGCAACGAGCGACCCGCTTGGCGTCATATCCCTGTTCAGCATCAAGCCGGAGTCGAACATCGCGATTTCGTGCGGGGAGCCTTCCGGCAACGTCATCATCGTAGACGTGGACAACAAGCACGGTGTAGACGGATCGGGCGTGTTGCGCGACTGGGAAATCGAGCACGGCGACCTTCCAGAGACCGTCACGTGCTGCACTCCAACTGGCGGCTACCACTACTACTACCGGGTGGACAGGGAAGTGCGCCCGAGTGTGAACAAGGAGCTTGGCGTCGACATACGCGGCGACGGGTCGTACGCGATGCTGCCTCCGTCGCTCCATCCGGACACGCAGACCGAGTACGTCTGGGAGTTCGATCCCGACGAGCACGAGATAGCCGACGCCGACGAGAACGTATACGCGTTCATCGAGTCGGTGCGCAAGGAGCCCGCGGGCGTCGATGGCGAAAGACTCGAAGTGCTCACCCAGGGAATGGGCGAGGGCGGCAGGAACGATTACCTGTTCAAGCTAGGCTGCAAGTTGCAAGCGCAGAGCTGGGACGACGACCTCGTGGCTGCGACCATAGAGGGGTACAACGCGTCTAAATGCAGGCCCCCGCTGCCGGCTGACGAGGTGAGGAAGATCATCGGCTCGGTCCTGTCCAAGCCGAAAGGGCACAGCGAGGAATACGAGAAGTCGCTTGCAATTGGCGGGGGCTCTAAGGCGGCAAAGCACGTCACGACCGCCAAGACGATCCTTAACAAGTACAACGCATGCTATCTCGACGGCGCCCCGGCGATCTTCGACGGGCTTTCGTACCGCGTTGGATGGGGTGAGGTCGAGCGCGTCATCCTGCGCGAGTGGCCCAACTCGAAGGACCGCGATCGCAAGGAGGTAATCAAGTACCTTGGCCTCGTGATGCCGCGCGAGACCCAGAGCCCGCCGAACTTCATCGGGTTCAAGAACGGCGTGCTGGACATCGACACGATGGAGCTTATGTCGTTCTCGCCCGAGTTCCGCATTCCCAACGTGATACCGCACGACTGGAACCCGGATGCACAGAGCGAACTGCTCGACGGGATGTTCAGGCGCGTTGCCTGCAATGACCCGTTCATCGAGTCGAACCTATGCGAGTTCCTTGGTTTGTGCATGTTCCGAAGCGGCAAGTACGCGTTCGCCGCCGTGTTGCTGGGGCAGCAGAGCAAGACCGCGAGCAACGGCAAGTCGACCTACATCGACATTATCCGCAACGTGCTCGGCGAGGACAACTACTCGTCGCTCAGCCTGCGCGCCCTTGGAGACAGGTTCAACCAGCAGTACCTATCGGGAAAGCTCGCGAACTTGGGCGATGACATATCGAGCGAGTTCACGGACGGCTCCAGCCTGGAAGTGTTTAAGAAGGCCGTGTCGGGCTCGAAGATAAGCACCGACGTGAAGAACAGCAGGGGCTACGAGTTCACCCCGTACTGCACGATGGTGTTCTCCGCCAACAAGTTCCCGAAGATGGAGAAGCTTGACGACGGCACGCTGCGCAGGCTCTTCCCGATTCGGTTCAACGCGCATTTCATGAAGGAAGACCCCGACTTCGACCCCGACATAGGCGAGAAGCTGAGGTCCGAAGAGTGCGCAGAAGCCGCAATCGTCAGGGGTATATGGGGCCTGCGGCGCGTCATTGCGCAGCGCGGCCCGACCGACAACGACGAGAGCCGTCAGATGCTGCGGGACATCGAGACCGACAACTCGACCATTCTGCAGTGGATCGAGGACGAGTTCATCGAGCGCGAGTGGCTATGGGAGCGCGAGACGCGCGACGCCTACAAGTACTACGCCGACTGGTGCCAGGAGAGCGGTGTCCGAAAGCC
This sequence comes from Eggerthellaceae bacterium, assembly GCA_017460365.1. Classification (GTDB taxonomy): domain Bacteria; phylum Actinomycetota; class Coriobacteriia; order Coriobacteriales; family Eggerthellaceae; genus UBA9715. The sequence goes on along the minus strand of JAFUBE010000444.1, from coordinate 7,350 downwards.
CTACGGCAAGAACCAGTTTACATCAGACATCTGCTCGAAGTTCGGATTCAAGGTTCACAACACTCGGAGGAACAGCAAGAGGGTGAGGATTTTCGTCAATGTGTGACACCGTTAGGACGGCGCAATGCAGTAGCCACGCAAAAGCCACGCATGACGAAAAGCCACGCACGTGCGTGGCTGGCAGCCGCGCAGAAGCCACGCAGAAGCCACGCACTAAAGAGAGGGAAAACGCAAGGTCAGATATGAAAAGCCACGCAGCCACGCACAACGCCAGGTTTTCTTTAAAAGGAAATAGAAAAAAAGAGGTGTACATCGCGTAACACGCGCGCGAGCGTGGCTGCTTGAAAAGGGGTTGAAATGAGCGAATCGGAATGCTTGTTCACGGGCTGCGAATGCGACGGGGGACGAACCCACGCGGACGGTGCTACCGGATGCGCCTACAAGGAAACGCCCGATTCCGAGTGCGCGTGGCTCGCCGACGTGCCAGACGGCACGAGCCCGCGCGATTTCTACAACGAGAAGATCATGGAGGCATTGAGATGAAACGGATCGCAATCACAGCATCGCTCGTCGCGATCCTCGCGGCGCTCGCCATCACCGGCTGCGCCACCGCGCAGGCCGACGCGCCCGAGAAGCCCGCCGCGGAGTTCGCCTACGTCCACGACTGGGCTGAGCCGAAGGAGCCGAGCGGCATGGTGCGCATCATGCAGGAGATGCAGGAACGCGCTCAGGCAGAGCAGGAGGCCGCAGGAGCGGCGTTAGAAGCCGAATACGAGTACGAGGGCGGTTACGCGGAATACGGGGCTCACGGCGGCTCAGGCGGCTCTGGATACCACGGCAACCCGGACGGCCTGAACAGCTTCGACGGCGTGAACCACCACGACGGGCGCACCGAGACGTTCTACTCGGGCGACAACGCGGCGTACCGAAGCGAGCTGTGGGTGGACGACCAGGGCTTCTACCGCACCGAGTCGGGCAACTACGCGGTCGCCACGAGCAGCGGCGACTACTCGAAGGGCGACACGTTCGAGGGTAGCCAGGGCACTTGCGAGGTCGTTGACGACGGGGCCGCGCCCGGCGTGACCGATTACTGCGTGAGCGGGTGGTACTGATGGCCGGATGGATAGCGACAGCCGCCTGCGCCCTCTGGTGGATGCTCTGCGGAGCTGCGGTGGCGCTGGGAATCGTGGCGTTCGCGCTGAAGCGGGGCGGCGATGACGAGGAGGAGGAAATCAAATGATTTGGCAAAACGAGCTGTGCGCGATTTGCACGTGCGCGCTGCTGGCGGTGATCGTGGCGTGCCTGACCGTTTGGTTCTGCGTCAGGCACTCGGCTGAGGCCAAGGTGCGCATAGCGCGGATTGAGAACGGCCTGTCCGAATGGGGCGAGGAAGAGGTGGATGAGTACCAGGAGGAAGAGGCGGTGGGCGCATGAGCGACTTGATGCAAATCTGCGACAACTGCGGGTACTTCGGGCCGCAAATCGACCACGGCCAGGAAATCGAGTGCGGGGACGACGGCGCTTGTCGCAAGAACCCGCCGACGATCCTGCCGATGGGCGAGGACGGCGGCTTCGCGGCGATATTCCCGCCCGTGAACCGGGAGGACTGGTGCGGCGGGTGGAAGGCGGTGGAGCGATGACCGACTTGAAGCCATGCCCGTTCTGCGGGGGCAAGGCGGAGATACATCAAAACGACGACAGCGGCATGTGGCATGTAAACACAATGCACTGCGGTAACGACAGCCCGTTCCACCACGCATACGTCATCGCCGATACGGAGGCGGAGGCAATCGCCGCGTGGAACACCCGCGCCGAGCTGGGGAGCAGGACGTGCGAACTTGAGGAAACCGAAGTCTACACGGCACATGAGACAGTCCACGTGCTCGAATGCAGCGCGTGCGGCGAGACCTGCGAGCACGTCAACGGTGGCTACCCGAGGTGCCCGCACTGTGGGAGGAAGGCGGTGAAGCGATGAGCGTGTTGAGTTTGCAGGCGAACAGGCTACGTAAGTATTCCGAGAGGTTACGCCAGCTCGCAATTGAAGCTGTGAACCAAGGCTTTCCAGCATGGCAAGAACTATTCGAGAGCGCAGCCGAAATGCGCAAAGCCGCCGACACCATCGAGGGCCTGCGGAACAGGCTGCAAACATCGGACGGGCAATCATGCTACGCAACGCAAGCCAACTACGAGCACTGTAAGTACAGCACGGACAGAGGATGGCGCGACGTGTCAAGGTTCGCCGAGCTCTTCGGCACGCCCGAGAGGGCGGCGCGGGTAATCGTGACGCTGAACAACTGCCGCGTCACCGATTGCATCGACTGCTGGGCGCGTGGTGCTTGCAGGTATTACGGCTGCGGCGACGATTACGACGCGCTGCTCGAATGGCTGAGGGGTGAGAGCGAGTGATTCATTGGAAGGACTGCGACGCCGCGTACTCGAAGGCCAGACGTGAGCGGTGGCGTAGGAACGTGTGCAAGTGGGAAACCAGGAGAGACGGCACGTGCTTCGGCGTCGGGCGCTCGCACGGCGACGACGAGCCGCACGACATCTGCAAGGTTTGCGACAAGATGAGGGGTGATGCGGAATGAGCGAGCATGAGGGCGAATGGCGATGGTTCTGCTTCGATTGCGACATAGACCTTGGCCCGATGGTCGGCAAGCATAAGAGCAAATGCCCGAAATGCGGGAGCAAGAGCGCGGTTTGCAGGAAAGTCGGACGAGATTACGCGCACGCCGAGCGGCTGCGCGGGGAAGGAGAGGTCGAATGACCCTATGCGAGCCGTGCTTCGAGCAGTTCAGGCGCGAGTACATGGAGAACGCTATGGAAGAAGGTGCGAAGTGATGGAGAGCATTGAGAAGCTGCGCGATTACGCGAACGAGCACATCATCAACGGGCCACTCATGAACGCAATGGTTGACGGAATCGAGCGCGAAATCGCCGAGCGTTACATGGAGCTGCCAGTGGACGCAGACGGCGTGCCGATTCGCGTGGGGGACTATCTGCAACTCGGAGAATCACGAGGCGAGGTGGTCGCGCTCACCTACTGCCCGAGCAACGGCAAGCTGCCGTGGGAGTGGCAATGCGACACGGGCGATTGGTACAACACGGCTTTTGCGCGCCACGCCAAGCCCCGCACGCTTGAAGACGTGCTGCGGGACGTGGTGACGCTTTGCGCGAACATGTGGAAAGACGAGAAATCCGCGTTCAGGTATTACGACGTGGGCAACGTGATGGAGAGCGGCAACATCGCCGACTTCGCCGCCGAGATACGCGATTTGCTCGGCGGTGATACCGAATGAGCGACTGTTCAAATAACGCCGGCTACGACGTGCTGCGCCTGCAAGCGGATTTCGAGGGCCAGGAGTTCCCCTGGATGTACCCGCTCGCGCTCAACGGCAGGCGGATGCTGAGGCTTACCGCCAACGGGCCGCTGCCGCAGAGGTTCGAGCTGTCCATTAACGGCGTGCGTTACGTTCCCGCACGAGAGCGCGACTGGGACGGCGAGGACGAGTGATGGAGCCGACCGAGCACATATACCCGACCCTCGGCGTCTACGTGAGCGAGCTTCATGCTCCCGTGGTGACGGGCGGGCCGAGGGAGCGGGTCGTCAGGTGCCGCAATTGCGAGTGTTTCCACAGCGGCAGCTACGGTGACGAATGCTTCCGAAACTCGTACCTATACGACCCGAGCGGAACTGGCCTGGACATTGCAGTTGGCGGCACGTTCGATGTTGAGCCAGACGGCTTCTGCGCGTGGGCTGAGCCGAAAGGCGGTGATTCCGATGCTCGATAGCGACACCTGGGCGCTCCGCCCGGAGCCCCATAGCTCGCCCGAGACGCGCGGCACAAGGTGCGACAACTGCCCGCACCTGAGCTGCATACCGCAGGAGGGCGCGGGGCTGCACAGGTGGATGTACTACTGCAGCAGGCTCCACAGGCGGTTCACGTTCAAGGAGCTGTACGCCATAACGAAGAGGGAGTGCCCCGAAGGGCGCGAGATACATAGGAGGTTCAAGTGAGCAAGAAGCAACGCAAGAAGGTCAAGCTGCCGCGCGACCGCAACGGCGTGCCGATAGGCATCGGGGACATCATCGCGTGGGACGACGGCACGACGATGCGCGTGGCGGTGCTGAACTACTACGGAGACGGTTGCTGGACGGTCTGGGGGGAAGGCGAGGAAGATAGCGACAACATCGACAACTCGAAGGTCGTGTGGAAGAAGGGGTGGTGAGGATGGCGGATGACGTGAGGCGGCGCGACGGCGCGGAACGCTGCCGTTTCTGCACCAGCGACATGGCCGTGGACGGACTGCCCGGCAACGAGAAGAGCGTGGAGCGCCTGTACGCGGAGGACGTTGCGCGCGCAGACGGCTCCCATACAGAGGTGGCGGTGTTCGTCGACTTGGATAACAAGCGGATCACGGGCGGCATGGTCCACCACGTGGACGGCGGGCAGCTGGCGGCGAACTGGGCGTTCCGCATCAGGTTCTGCCCGATGTGCGGGAAGGAGTTGAACGATGGCAAAGACTAAACGCCAGCTCCGCGCGGAGGCTGTGGAGCGGCTGAAACAACTCGATGAGCACGACGACAGCGAAGACATCGTGAAAGCGATGGTGCCCGAAGGCGTGACCGTGAACAGCGCCAACTGGACGGTCGAGCTTGACACGCTCATCGACCTGCTGACCGACGACGAGCTTCCCGAGGGCGATGCGGTAAGCCTGCTTCGCAAGGTGGCTTTATCAGAAGCGCCGATTACCAGACTGTGCGAAAGATTCCACGCAGCACCGCTTTTACCATCAGAGCACACACATGTGCTAAACGAACTTGCCGACATGGTGGAGCGCGATTACGTGCGGCGGGATTTCGTTGAGGCCTACCCTGAGTGGATAGCGAACCTCAAGTGCTCGGAGTGGATGGAGAAAGCCCACAAGCTGGAACGCGAGCGCGACAAATGGAAGGCCAAGGCCGAGCAGCTTGCTAACGACGGTTTACCCGCCGAAAACGACGTTAAACCGCAAGACGTGGACGCTAACGACGCGAGCGTGGACACACGCGAGAAGCTGGAAGCGGACGTGCTCGACTACCAGGGCGCATGGTCGCTGAACGACTCCACGCCGATTGACGTGACGTGGGGCATCGTGCGCGGATGGCTCGACCGCCAAGCGGCGATAACAGAGCGCGAATGTTTCGAGCGTGGTGTGTTCGACCTCGGAATGCATCAGCGAATCGCCGAGCAGGACAGAGCGATTGTCGAATACGCAGAGAAGAACGCCGAGCTGACCGAACAGCTCGAATCCTCGCACGCCAAGAACCGCTCACTCAAGGCGCACATCGCCAAGATGCAGGAAGGCCGTCACGGGTGGCACGTGAAGTACCCCGAGTTGGAGAAGAAGAACGCAGAGCTGAAAGCCGAGAACAAGCTCCTGAGAGAGCGCAAGTGCCCAGGCTACGACCCGGACAGGCATTACTGCGAGCGCAACGGACATCGATAGGACCCGCATGGACGAGGAATACCGCCAGTACCGCATAGACCAGGCGCACGCCTACCTGGAGCGCATACGCAAGATGGGCGACGATTGCGCCGCCTTGCAGCAAGAGGTGGACGACGCGCGCGACAGGGCCAGCGGCGTAACGGGCATCGACTACGCACGCGACGTGGTGTCCACAAGCGCGACCGACGAGGGAATGGTGAACGCCGTCGAGGCCATACGTGCAGCCGTGCGCGATTACGCGCTCAAGCTGGCCGAGCTGCTGGACGAGCGCAGGCACGCGAGCGACGCGATGAACGCGATGGACGACTACACCGAGGCGCGCGCCCTCAGGCTCCGCTACATCTGCTGCATGGATTGGGAATCGGTATGCGTGGAGATGCACTACACGTACGACGGCATGATGAAGCTGAGGCGGCGCGCGCTGTTCTCGTACTGGGAAGTGATGCCGATTGCCGAGCGCGACCCGATGGAGCCTGCGATTTGATTTCGGGAAATCTCAAAACAGCCGCGTGACCTGCGACGTTGCGCGGCTTTTTCTTCGCCGTAACACTTGACAATGTCAATAGTGATGCTGTATACTTGACACTGTCAAGAGGGAATGACGGGAAAGGAGCCGAGATATTCGCGAAGACTTACAGCAGGAAGCAGATGGGCGTCGTCTACCGCGCTATGAAGGAAGGCAAGCTGAGTATCGACAAGGCCGACGTGAGCTACCTCTACGACATGTGCGACGGCATCGAGGTATGGAACACCAACGACAGCAACCGCGCCGAGAAGCTGTTCCACGGCATGCGCGTCGCCCTGGACGCCATCTTCGCCGGCGAGTACGAATCTGCGCAGATAGCCATCAACAACATGACCGCCGCGTAACGGCTAGCAGCCCGAAGGCAGGAGCGGCTAAACTCCAGCATCGACCATCGCGACCGAAAGGACAGGGCAATGACCATCACCGCCGAGACATACACGACCGCCAACGGCTCCAACATGGACGAAATTACGTACAAGGACACCGCCGCGCTCGGAGAAATCATAGCCAACCTGCGCAACTGCTACGACAACTGGGATTACGCGATCCTCTCCGGCGATGACGGGGAAATCATCGCGACCGTGTACAACGATTCGAACGGCGCGGACGCCGACGGCGGCGACCTCGTGGACGTGTCCGAAGCCGCCGAGCTCCTCGGCGTTTCCCGCCAACGCGTCCACCAGCTCCTGCAGGCCGGGCAGCTCGAAGGCCGCAAGGTCGGCAAGACGTGGTACGTGTACCGGCACAGCGTGGACAACCGCCTGAACGCGTAATCGGGCAGTCGCGGGCAGTTGGAAATGCCGTAATATGCTAAGCGACAAGATTCGACGATGAGAGCCGCCCTCCCGGACGGCTCTCCTTTTGCAATCACGCGGGCACGCACGGGCGCGGCGGGGCGCTTCCTCCTTTCAGCGCACACCCGAACGGCTCAGATCGTCCGCGCCTGCGCGCTGCATGGAGGGGGCATGGCCGCTAATCCCAGGTACGCGAACGGGGCCGCCCGCGTGAAGCTGCGCAACCGCCTGAAGGCGGAGGGGCGCGGCTGCTGGATATGCCGCGCGTTCGGTCGCCCCGACGCGATCGACTACTCGCTGCCCGCCCGCCACCCGATGGCGTTCGAGGTGGACGAGCTGGTGCCCGTCTCGAAAGGCGGGAGCCCCGTCGACTACGCCAACGTGGACGCGGCGCATCGCGCTTGCAACAACTGGAGAGGCAACCGCTCCGTTGCCCAGGTGCTCGCCTTGGCAAGAGGCGAGCGCGCGAGGAAGCGCGACGCGACCTCGAGGAAGTGGTGAGGCGGCTGACGGGGGGCTTTATTTTCGCGCGCCCACACG
>JAFUBE010000443.1 GCA_017460365.1 Eggerthellaceae bacterium | reverse complement strand
GCCGAGGCCGACGACCCCGTCGCGCGGGGCGCGCGCCCGGTGGAAGGCTCCAGCCGGGAAGCCGGCGCCGCTCAAGCTGCACAGGACCAGGCGGGCGGATCGGAATGGGTCGCGATGTCGGATCCCGTCGCCCTCTCGCGGACGGTCGGGGTGGATGCGGCCTCGCAGCTGCCCGAGGCGGTGGCCGGGTACGCGGCGTCGAAGGGCATAGGGTGCGACCCAGCATCGGCGCGCGTCGACGCCTCCAGCGTGCGCTCGGAAGGCGCGGGCGTCGGCTTCGTGGTCGACACGGGGCCAGCCAGGCTCGACGTCGTGTACGCGGACGGCGGCTACGGGTTCAAGATTCTTTGATTGTGAGGGAAGGGCGGCGACATGAACCGGGCGGGAGTCTACACTACCGAAGAGAGGCGGGAAGCATATGATTCGACCCTCGCCGGGCGCTGGCAGCTCGACGTGCGCACTGCGCCTGCGTGCGGGCTGGTCGACGCGCTCGAGTCGTGGACCGCCGCTGGCATCCCGGTGGCCGTGGTCGATGACGCCGCGCTTGCGGGCCTCGAGGACGAGTCCGCGCTGCTCGGATGGGCGGCCACTGCGACCTCTGCCTCGCCGAGGCTGGTCATGGTGTTCGACGGCACGCGAGACGCCGAGGACGCGTTCCTGTACCAGCTCGTCTCGACCGCAGGCGTGCTCGACCTCGTCGTCACGTCGGTGGGCGACACCATGGCCGGCACGCTGCCCGCGCGCATGGAGCGCCCGGCCAAGCTCATGGACGTCGCGCATTGGAAAACGATGGACAGGCGCAAGCTGAAGCGGCGCGGTCCGAAGGGCGGCAAAGCGGGATTCACGGGACGCTTGCCGTTTTTCAGGAAGGGAAGGGCTCCCGGCAAGGGCGAGCCCGATGGCGGACGGGACTGGGAACCCGTTCTGGAAACGAGCGAGGGGAGATCGGAGCAAGGCGAAATGGAAACCGGCATTGCAAACGCGACCGAGCTGGCAGGGGACGAGTCGGCGGCCCGCGCGCCCAGGGCGAGCGCAGCGGACCTGTTCGCCGGAGTGTCGCCGTACGGCGCGGCGATGCGCCGCGAGGACGGGGAACGGGCGCTCGCGAGCCCGTCGGCCAAAAACATCGTCGCCGTCGCGGCCGCGAGCCCGGGGATAGGCTGCACGCACCTGTCGTGCGCGCTCGCCCTCGAGCTCGCGGGCAAGGGGGTCGAGACGTGCTGCGCGGTGTACAACGCGGCCACCTTCGACGCGATGCGCCGCGCCCTCGCGCCCGACGCCGAACGCAACGACGAGTTCGCGTTCTCGGGCGTGACGTTCTACGCCTGGGGCGCCCAGCGCGCGCACGCGGCGGAATACGACTGCGTGGTGTGCGACTGCGGTCTGGTCGACTACCCCGACGACGACCAGGACTCCCCGGCGTCGCTGTTCCGGCGGGCGGGCCACCAGGCGATGCTCGTGAGCGGCGCGCCCTGGCTGCTCGAGGACGCCTCCGACGCCATCGACGCGCGCGACCCTGGCGCGGTGTCGGCCGTCACGTGGTTCACGGTGTCGGCGGGCGCGCGCGTCGCCTCCCACGTCGCCGAGGCCGTCGCCCGCTCTACCAGCCGAGGCCGCGCCGAGGTGCATCCCGTGCCCTACCGTCCCGACCTCATGTGCGGCGACGGCTCGCGCTACGCCGACTACGCGGCGCTGCTCGACCCGGTTGTGGAATCGGCCCGCTCGTCCAAGCTCGACCCCGAGGAATTCGCCAGGCGCAGCAAGGGCCGCGGCCAGCTGCGCAAATAGCCTTCGGAAAGCCGAATTGCCGCCAATGCATTCATTAATCATGCTATATATTAAGATTACTAAAGGATTACCGATATACTATTAGTAATCTAATATGTATGGAAAGAGATGGCGGCATGGAAAAGAAGAACCTGAGCTTGAAGCTCAACGTGGGGACGGCCGAGAGGCTCGCCGAGCTGCTCGACGCCTTCAAGGAAGACGGCAAGGGCGACCGCGCCGAGGCGTTCGAGATGCTCATGCCCCACATCGAGGCCGCCTTCGCGGTCGACGTCGCGCCGGCGATAACCGACGACGTCCGGGTAATCCGCTCGGCCGCCGCGGCGATCACCGCGCGCATGGACGCGATCGCGCATGCGTACGCGATGGTCGACGAGGTAGCCCGCGCGGACTACCGGGAGACGCTCGCCGCGCAGGCCGGCGAGATCCAGGCCCTCAAGCAGGCTGCGGCTGACGCCGACGAGGCGCACGGCGCGGAGGTCTCGGAATTGCAGGCGCGCATCGAGGCGTTGCAGGCGGACCTCGCAGCGGCCCGCGAGGATCTCGTCGCCGAGCGCCGGAAGTCCGCCGACGCCGACGCCGAGCGCCGCGCATGGATTGCCGAGCGCGAGGCCATGACCGCCCAGATGAACGCGATCACCGAGAAGCTGCTCGCCGAATAAGGCGGACGCGGACGGGCCGAACGCCAGGCCGGTTGGGGCTGCTGCAGGGTCTCGCAAGGCAACGGGTATTCTTATCGGTGCCGGCGATGCTGCGGCCGTCGAGGATTTTTCGCCCTCTCGCATCGCGGAGAGCGAAGATGCGCGTCAAGCGCAAGACTCGTAGTCCTGGCTCGTGTGGAAGAGGCGCTTCGCCACCATGTCGCCGCCTTCGACCTTGTAGAGCATCACGTAGCCGCCGACGAGCTCTTCGCGGTACTCGAGCGCCTCGAGCGTCGGCTTGGTCAAGACCGCGTTCAGCGGCGGGCTGTCCCGCAGCTTCTCGATCGAGGCGTCCATCGCGTCCATCATGCGGGCTGCGGCCCTCGGAGACCCGAGGTCGTAGGAGATGTAGGCGAACGCTGAGTCGTAGTCGTGCTCGAAGGCCTCGGTGGCGAGGAACCTATGCGCCATACTTCTCCCTCATCCTGGCCTGCACGTCGGTCATGGGGCGCACGCGCCCCGCCTTGGTGTCGGCCTCGGCCTCGGCGATCGTGGCCTTGAAGGACAGCCGCCTCTCGAGGCGCTCGTAGCGCTCATGCAGGGCGTTGCTGAGCACCACCATCTTGCGCTCGCGCCCCTTCATCACCTGGATCGGCTTGCTGCTCTCGTCGACTGTGCGCGTGAACGCTGATGTGTCCCGCAGGTCCGACACCGTTGCGAATGCTGCTATGAGAAGCCTCCTAACGCAAAAAACATAGCACGCTATGGCAACTCGAAGGCGAACTGGAGCGGGTAGTTCACGCACTCAGACCGCTTTGCAGGCGGGCGCGCCACTGGAGGCGTTTACGCTTCCATGTGCCCGATCGCCAGATCGGCCTGCATCCGGGGGCGGAGACCCCCGCAGCCGGGGATCCGCGCGGTGCCGGGCGGCGCGCGCAAGAGACGTCGTGCCGCGCCTGTGCCGCCCCCGGCTAGACCTTCCAAGACCCCCCATCGCCACGTACTTCGTCGCCGCCGACTCCAGGCGGCGGTCTCCTCGCGCCCAACTCGCGCTAACCTGCCCGCGATGCGGAGCCGGCCGGGAGGCGCCGGGCCAAGTCCCTTGAAAACGGCAGAGCGGGCATTCAGGCGCGGGTACCGGCCGGCGGGCGCATCGGCGACGACGGGCAAGAGAGCGAAAGGAAGACACCATGAGCATCAACAGAGTCGTCATCACGGGCAACCTCACGCGCGACCCGGAGCTGCGCCGCACGCAGGCGGGC
>JAFUBE010000442.1 GCA_017460365.1 Eggerthellaceae bacterium | reverse complement strand
TCTGTTGCAGCCTCGTAACGGTGGCTAAAACAGCGTTTCCTGCCGATCTTCCAGAGAGCCTTCCGATTTCGGGAGGCTCTTTTCGTTGAAGGCCACGAGGAAGTCTGCGGTTTCCCGTTCTTTTCCGCACAGCGTGAAAGGCTCGCCCCCGTACAGGGCGAAGACCTTCCATCCGCATGCGCCCGAACATGACATGCACCCCATCTGCTCGAGCGAAAAGCCCCGCAGGTCTTCATCGGTTATGACTCGCCGCCTTATGGCCATTATTAATCCTAGTAGTTGACTTGGTTTATGTTACGGCTATGATGTACAGAGTTCATTATCCTCAGACGAGAGAGTGGTTCGCATGGCATTCGTGAAGTCTATCAACCTTTCAGAGCGCAAAGGCACGCGCAAGACGCCTGCGGGCGATGCAATCCTTCACGTGAAGGAGCAATGGGGCTTCGAAGCGGACGCCCATGCCGGCGATTGGCACCGCCAGGTGTCGTTCCTCGCCGAAGAGTCCATCGCCAAGGCGCACGAGATGGGCCTCGACGTGAAGGAGGGCGATTTCGGCGAGAACTTCACGACTTCCGGCATCGACCTGCTCGACTTGCCGCTGGGCACGCAACTGAAGATCGGCGGCGACGTGCTCGTCGAAATCAGCCAGATCGGCAAGGTGTGCCACACCCGTTGCGCAATCTACTACCTGGCCGGCGACTGCATCTTCCCGCGCGAGGGCATCTTCGCCGTGGTGCTCAACGGTGGCGACGTGCGCGCCGGCGACGAGATCGAAATCGTCAAGCGCGGCGACGGCACCTGCGAATTCTCGCCCGCCGACGCCATCGCCGAAGTCGAGCAAGCCCGCGCCGCCGGCACATTGTAGAGCGGGGGGCGTGACGCTTCTCATCAGACACGAAGTGTCATTTTTCGAGGGAGACGTGCGGCGCAACGAGCGCGCACCCAAAAAAATGACACTTCGTGTCTGACGAGAAGCGTCACGCCCGGATCGGGCGGCGGCGGAAAGCGGAAGCGTGCTGCTTCGCGAAGTTTGTCAGCTCGTGTCGGGGTAATTGTCAAAACGCGCTAGAATCTTGTGTTATGGAAAACTCGTTCGAACAAATGCTGGCCGGGGTGGTCGGCGTCGAAAACGTGCGCACGGGCGAGCCCATGAGCTTGCACACGACGTTTCGCGTCGGCGGTCCGGCCGATTACTTCGTGACGCCCGATTCCGCAGAAGCCGTGGCGAGCGTCGTATCGCTGTGCAGGGAAGCTGGCGTCGCCCTCTACGTGATGGGCTGCGGAAGCAACTTGCTCGTCGCCGACGAGGGGCTTCGCGGTGTCGTCATGCGCATCGGTCCCAAATATTCAGCTGTCAAGGTGCACGGTGACAGTTCGGTCTACGCTGAGGCCGGCGCTACCAACGCCAAGGTTGCACGCGCTGCGCTCGAAGCTGGCCTTGCGGGTTTCGAGTTCGCGGCCGGCATCCCCGGCAGCATTGGCGGGGCCGCCATCATGAACGCGGGCGCCTACGGCGGCGAGCTGCGCGATGTCGCGACGGGCGTGACGTGCCTGGCCGAAGACGGGCGGGAAATCCGCCTGTCGGCTGACGAAGCCGATTGGAGCTACCGCCATTCGCGCATGGCAGACGACGGCTCCATCGTGCTGTCGGTCGACCTCAAGCTCGAACGGGGCGAGCCGCAGGCAATCGAAGCGTTCATGGCCGAGCTTGCCCGGCGGCGCTCGGACAAGCAGCCGCTCGACCTGCCGAGCGCCGGGTCGACCTTCAAGCGCCCGGCCGGCCATTTCGCCGGCAAGCTCATCCAAGATGCGGGCATGCAAGGGCACACCGTCGGCGGGGCGCAGGTCTCCACCAAGCACGCCGGCTTCGTCGTGAACATCGGCGGTGCGACGGCCTCGGACATCCTCAAGGTGATTGAAGACGTCCGAGGCGCCGTTTTCCAGCAGTTCGGCGTCGAGCTCGAACCCGAAGTGCGCATCTGGCGCTAACGGGCCGTTCAGCTCCTGTCGGGGCCGCGGTCGATTGTGATCTCCCGGTTCTGCCCCATGCGCCGCACGCACGTCGCGGCCACTGCGATTCCGATTGCCGCCGATATGCCGAGCACGAGCACCGCGATGTTCAGCTCGTCGCCGGTCTTGGGCAGCGTGGTCTTACTCGGCGGCGTTTCGGCGGGCGGTTCCTCGGTGGGCGGATTCTCTTTCGGAGGCGTTTCGGCTGGCGGCTCCTCGGGCGGCTCGGTGGGCGGCTCGCCCTCCTCTTCCTCGGGCGGGGTGAACTTCACGGTCTGCCCTTCGTCGGCGATGTCCGCATGCACGGCGTAGACCCGCTCGTCCCGCACGAGCTCTTCGAACGCGACGACAGCGTGCCCTGCGAGGTCGGGGGCGGCGAATGCGAAGGTCACGCTCACCGTTCCCGAATCGGTTTCGGGCGTGAAGGTTTCGGTTGCCGTGATCGCGTTTCCGTTCTTGTCGAGCGCCGACCCCGCATCGCTGCCGTCGGCGGCACGTAGGTGCAAGGCCCCGTTCACGGTATACGGCCTTCCAGGAACGAGCCCCTCGTAAGACACGGTGTCCACCAACGTGATGGCTTCATCGGCGTCGGCGTCGTGGGTGTTGTCGGCGCCGTTCACGAGCGTGGTGCCGATTTTCGGCATCTGCACCGATTGCTCCTCGTCGGTTATGTCGGCGTGAACCGCATAGGCGATGTCCCGGTGCCTCAACTCCTCGAACGCCACCACGGTCGACCCGGCCAGGTTCGGGGCTTCGAACGAGAACGTCACTTCGACGACGCCGTCGGCGGTTTCGGGCGTGAACGACTGCGATGCCTCGATAGGGGCGCCCTGCACATCGGTTGCCACGCCCAAGTCGGCTCCGTCTTCTCCGCGTACATGCAGCACGCCGCACATCGTGTATGCGACGCCGGGGACGAGCCCGCGATAGGCCACGGTGTCGGTGAGCTGCACCGATCCGCTCGAGGGAGCCTCGTGCGTCCCGTCGACGCCGTCTGCAAGCGTGGTCCCGATTTCGGGAAGGCTCACGGTTTGCCCCTCGTCCTCGATATCGGCGTGTTCTGCCACCAGCGAGCCGTCCGAGTCGTACAGTTCCTCGAACGCCACCAGCCGCGCGCCGCCGAGTGCGCTCGTGTCGAGCGCGAACGCGACGTCTTCGGATCCGTTGGCCGAGCGGGGCGTGAACGTAACGGTTTGCTCGGCAACAGGCGTCGTGGTTTCAGCTCCGGGTTCGCCCGCAACCGCGTACAGCGTGCCTTTCAGCGTGTACGTTTGGCGCACATCGAGGTTCATGTACTGTACGGCATCGACAAGCACAGCCGAAGCGTCGGCAGCTACGAGGTGCGCGCCGTTCTCGTCGGTCAGCGTGGTGCCGATCGACGGCTTCGGGTTGTCGTCGACCGTGCCGAGGTCGAGCTCGCGTGCGTGGCGTGAGATGCTCACGGTGAACGTCACGAGGTCGTAGTCTTCGTTAGCATTAACGGGCAGCTCTTCGAACGTGTAGGTGTCGTATGGCAGCGCGCCGAGGTCGTCGTCGGGATCGCACGTTGTTTCAAGGCTTCCGTTGAACCAGATGCCCGCGCTGTCGTCGAGCAGCTTCTCGTCAACCGAATAGCGGCCGCCCTCGCGCGTGACGGCCGCATCGTTGGCGTTGGTTCGCGTGGTGTGCGCGTTCCAGCTCGCGGCGGTCGAGGCCATGCCGTTCGCGTCGCCCATCAGCACGTGGTGCTCGCCGGTCGTCGTAGACGTCACGAGGAACGGAACGCCTCCGATGCGATTGTCGGTTACTCCGTCGACTTTCGAGAATCCGAGGTCTCCCCGCGCGACCTGGTTCCCTACGGCCTTGGCGGGCTTCGTCAGGTCGACCATCTGCCCGTCAGTCGTAATTTCGAACGATTGCTCCCACTCTTGCGAGACCTTGTCGTAGGCGTACCCCTGGGAGCTCGCCGTTTCGCGCACCGTGTACGAGCCTGCGGGCAGGCAATCGGCCGGCGTTTGCGCGATGTACTTGCCCCCGACGAGCTCGGTCTCGATGACCTTCACGACGTCGCCCTGCGTATAGCGCGTCTTGTCCACGATGACCTGCTGTTCGTTGTCGGTGACGATTTCGAACGTCGCGCCTGCCAGCGTCGCGGTTCCCTGCGGTGTGTACGTTCCGGTCTGCCGGTCGACCTTGCCCACGGCAACGCCGCCGCGCACCACCTTGTTCTTGAACGTCGGCGCCGTGTACACGCCGATGGTCTTGCCCTCGTCTTCGGGTTTGATCTTGATGAGCTTGGCATCGTCGGCCTTTCCCTCGCGGTACAGCGCAGGCGGCTTCTTCTCGCTCACGACGACCGTGCCGAGCGGAATCGTTATCTGCCCGTCATCGGTCCGGTAGAAGTCGTCGCCCGACACCTTCAGGTCGTCGCGCGCGTATGCCTTGCCGTCGGCGGCGCAGGTGACGACCCATGTGCGCGTCGCCTTCGACGGCAGGTCGTCCAGTTTGTAGTATCCGTCGTAGTACGAGATCTCGAAACGCGTTCCCGCCAGCGTCGCCGAGCCCTGCGCGCCGTGGTCGGCCGTCTCCGCGTCCTGCTTCGCGGCCCAGATCTTCACGGGATTGCTCATCGGCTCGTCGCTCACGTGCCCGACGTCGGCGTTCACGAGCGCCCTTTCTCCCGAAACGATCTCCACGGCGTACACCGATTTGTCGAGCGCGTAGCCTTCGGGGGCCTTGGTCTCGGCGACGTAGTAGGTTCCCGCCGTCATGTTGCTCTTCGAGGTGAACGCGCCTTTCGCATTGGTCTTGTACGTCGCAAGCGCCTTGTCGGCGTCGTGCTTGCGCGCTTTCTCCTCCGAATCGAAGACGCCGTACACCGCGCCCTCCAGGCTGTAGCATCCGTTGTCTTTCGTGATCGACGCGTTGGCGCTGCGCTTCACCAGCTTGAAGCTGCCGCTGAAGCTCCAGGGGATGCGCACCTTGCCGGCGACGCGCTGGTACCCGATGAGTCCCAGTTCGTTGCGCGTGACCCCGTCGGTCACCCCAGGCGGCGTGATGACGAGGTAGTATTCGACCCACCCTTCGCTCGCGCTGTAATCGCTGATCGTTCCCTCGTATGTGGCGTCGACGTTCGTGGGCGCAGCGGCGGTGTGGTCGATGCAGCAGAACGTCGTGGAAGGGGTGCCGCCCTCGAGCAGGCCCGAGAATGACGGCACGGTGAAGAAGCTGTCCTCGCCCACCATCCAGGTGGCCCCGATATGGCAGAATCCGCTGACGGTGCGGGGCACGTCGTCGGGCAGGTCGTCCAAATCGTCGGCCCACGCGCTGCCGCAGGTGAACGACAGCATGGTCCAGGCAAGTGCGATCATGGCGCAAGCAAGCCCGATTCCGCGTAGCTTAGCCAAATGCGGTCTCGCCCCCGATCTTTTTATTCCCGAGTGTTCTCGAATTGCATAACCGATGTCTTTCATGCGTGCTCCTATCTCTTCGTAATGCGGCTCTCCGCGTTATGCGACCCCCGTTGTTTGCGCAAGGCAACTACGGCTACAAGTGTGAGCGCAAGCGCGGCTGTCACTGCGAGCGCTATCGGTGCGGCGCTCACCATGTCGCCGGTCTTGGGCAGGACGGCCTTGCCAGTGTTCTTCGAGGCCGTTTCCGATGCCTCCGTGCTCGCGCTCGCCGTGGCCCGTGTGCCTTCGGAATCGGTTGCAGATGGCTGGCGCGAACTTGTCGAAGGTTCGGAGCTTGTGGTTCTGGAGGTCTCTTGTCCAGCGGGGGATGCCCCCTCTTCGCTGCGCGCGGCCGCAAACCTCACGGTCTGTTCCTCATCGGAAATGTCGGCATGGCGCGCGACTGCTTGAAGGTGGCAGGTGAGTTCCTCGTAGGCGACTACGGTTTGCCCAGCGAGGTTCGGTGCCGAAAGGGCGAACGTCACCTGTGTTTCGCCTTCTGCCGAATCGGGCGTGAACGTCTTCGTTGCCACGATCCTGTTGCCTTCGTCATCGCGGGCAGGCCCCTCATCGTCGTTCTCGTCGCCGCGCACATGCAAGGTTCCGGTTAGCACGTATGTCTTACCTGGTTCGAGGCCTCGGTACGCCACCGTGTCGATGAGGGTGATGGCTTGGTCGGCCACTGCGCCGTGGTCTCCGTCCACCCCGTCAGCGAGGGTCGTGTCGATGCTCGGGCTTGAAGTTTGCTCGCCATCACGAGGGCTGTTCTCGCCGGGTTCGTCCCCTGCGAACGTTCCTTCGGCCGGCTCCCCCTCGCTTTCTCCTTCGTTGCCTTGCGTCGCGTCCGGTTTGTCATCCGGCTTGTGCGTTTCACCTGAAGCAGGTGCAGGCTCCTGGCCGTCGCCCGATTCGGGGAGGGGTGCCGGCGCGGGTTCCTGGTCGTTGCCCGATTCGGGGATAGGCGCCGGTGCGGGTTTTTCCATGTCGTCCGATGAGG
>JAFUBE010000441.1 GCA_017460365.1 Eggerthellaceae bacterium | reverse complement strand
GAAACTGCCTCCATCTCGGTCTCGGAGAGCTTGTAGCCCTCGCTCTTGGCCAGCGCCAGCAATTCTTCAGGCGTCTTGCACGCCTTGGCCTTATCGCGCAGCTCGGGGCTGATGTCCATGTTCTCGAGATCCATAGTGCGTCCTTTCAGTCAGCTCGATATCACGCTACGTTCATCTTATGCGCATCCTGCAGGCTTGCCATCCCGCAGGCCCCCGATGTTCCAATACGCCACGGCCTTTTGCCGCACGGCGCGTCTCTACCATGAAACGAGCAGGGGCTCATCGGTTTTCGACGAGAAGAACATGAGCAGGTACCAGGGCAGATAGGTGATAGCTCCCGCGCATTGCACATTGCCTGGACAGAACACGTACGCATGTTCGATGCCCCATTCGCCGACGGCCATAACGTTGTCCAACGACCGGTGCTTCCGATAATCTGCCCCGGATTTCACTTCGATGGGCAACGCTTCGCCGTCACCCGGCACGACGAAATCCACTTCGCCGTACTTGGACTTGTCGAAATACCTGAGATCGTACCCGTTTGCGACGAGCTCCTGCGCCGCGAGGGTTTCGAGCAGGGCGCCGTTGTTCACGCCCGCGTCGCCTTGGACGAGATCGAACTGCACCGACTTCTCGAGCATCGACCCGAGCAGCCCCACATCGCAGGGGTAGAGCTTGAACAGGCTATGCTGTTCGTTAAAGGCGAGGGGCAACTGGGGAGCGCGCACGTTGTAACACGGCAGGGCCACGCCCGCGTCGACAAGCCACATGAAATCCGACGCGTACCGCTCCATGCGGGCCGTGGGTGCAAGGTCGCGCAGCTTGAAGCGCTTGTTGGCGCCGATGATTTCGCTCGGCATGGAATCGAATATCGTTTTCACATGAGGCTTGTTCGGCGCGTACTTCGCGATGTCGAGCCGGTACAGCTCGACGATGTCGCGTTGCGTGCCTAGAACCAAGGCGAGATCCTGGGTCTTCACGAGCCGATCGACCGCCGCCGGCATGCCTCCACAGGCGAGGTAAAGCCGCGTCATGCGCATCACGCGCTCGTGCACGGCAGCCGGGACCTCGCGCTTTTCCTCGAAGCATTCCGCCAGAAGGTCGAACGTGCTCGGCTGCAGGCCAAGCGCCGTGAAGAATTCGCGCAACCCGAGCGGGTACATGCGAATGACGTTCTCGTACCCGACGGGCAAAGAGGGAACATCGCGGGTGAGGACCCCCAGGAGAGACCCGGATTCTATGTAGTCGAATCGCCCGTCGTCTACCAGGAACTTGATTGCGCTACGCGCTCGCGGGCATTCTTGGACCTCGTCGAGGAATATCACCGATCGGCCTGGCTGCAGAGGCTGGCCCGAGAAGGCCGTCAGGTTGGCGATGATCGTGGCGGCGTCGAGGTTCCCTTCGAAAATGGCCTTCGCCTGGGGCGTTTCGACGAAGTTTATCTCGAGCGAGGTTTCATACGTGGAACAAATGAACTCGCGAATCGCGAACGTTTTCCCGACCTGCCGGGCCCCGGTGACAAGCAAGGCCTTCCGCATCGGATCGTCATGCCACTGGGCCAGCTTGTCTGACACGCTCCTATACAGTGACATAACGCCCCCATCGCTCGCATACATGCCGTGCGACCATTATAAGCCTGATCTACCGCATGGTTGCGACCGTATTTACCATTCTTATGCGTATGCTTGCGACGTATATTAGTAGCAGACACCACCTAGGCCCCCAAACACGCAATAGGACATACGATAACGCCGTTTTCGAGCGGATAGCTGTAATCCCCGACGGCAGTGAGCACCATGAGAAACGCCGGTTCCCGCATGCTGTTCGTGTCGATTCGGTTTCTCAGTTTGACAAGGTTTTCAGCACCCTCGGCCACAAGCGTATCGCCCCCAAGTTTAATCTCGATCAGCGCATACGAGCCGTCTCGCAAATGAACCACCGCATCCGCCTCGAGCCCCGAGCGGTCTCGGTAGTGGAACACGTCGCCATCGAGCGCGGCGGCGTAAGCCCTCAGATCGCGAACGCACAAGTCCTCGAAAAGCAGACCGAATGTCTCGAGGTCGGAAATGAGGTCACCAGGCCCTAAGCCAAGCGCTGCGGCGGCGATGGACGGGTCAGAGAAATGCCTTGTCGGAGCAGTGCGCACAGCCGTCTTCGAGCGCAAATTGGGATTCCAGGCCCGAAGGTCTTCCAAGACGAATATCTTCCGCAACGCGTCGAGATAGTTGCGCACGCTCTTCTCGCTTGCCGGATGACCGCTCCCCTGGACGTCCTTCACCATATTGGCTATCGTCCCCTGCGAGGACACCATGCGCGCATAAGAGCGCAGTACGGCACGTGCGACATCGGGATTGCGCTTCACGCCGTCTACGCGCGAAACATCAGATTCGCACACCTCGTCCAAATAATCGCGCGCCTGCCGCAGGGCTTGCCGTTCGCCCATGCGCACAGCCTGCGGCCACCCACCCCGGCACGTGAGGCTGGCAATCTCGGCAAGCTGCTTTTCCGATCGGGCGATGGGCGCGGGCTCGCCTGCAAGGAGGCTGCCGAGCGAAACCGCTCCGGTGGAATCCCCCGATTCCAACAGAGACATCGTTCTCATGCGCATCCGACCGATTCTACCTGTGCCCGTGTGGGAGTCATTTGCAAGGCTAGCCGGAGCAGCAGAACCGGTAAGGATGAATTGGCCGGGCATCCCGCGCTCGTCTACTTCGAAACGCACGGCATCCCAGAGGCTCGGAGCCATCTGCCATTCGTCGACAAGGCGCGGAACGCCTCCTTCAAGAAGCGTTCTGGGGGAGAGCTCCGCAAGTCGAAGGTTCTGCGCACGCGTTTCGGGGTCTTGCAGGTAAACGACACTTGCGGCCGCCTGTCGCGCAGAGGTGGTCTTGCCGCACCATTTAGGCCCTTCGACGAGCACCGCCCCGCGCACTTCGAGCCTGTCCCGCAGCTCCGCATCAGATAACCGTGGAATGTAGTCGAAACCCATTGATTACCTCGCATGTTACCTTATATGGCACAATATCATTACCATTTTCAGAATATCTATGTTACCAGATTTGGTAAATCGTTTTGGGGAAGGTTGATTGACTGCGACCGCGCCAGTCAATGCGTTCGTGCAGGTAACGCTTGTCCGGTGCGTTCATCTTATACGCATCTTGCAGGCTTATCACCCTGCAAGACCCCGATGTCCCAATACGTCACGGCCTCTTGCCGCACGGCGCGTCCCTGCCACGAAACAGGCAGGGCCTCATCCGATTTCGACGAGAAGAACGAGCGCGGGAAGGCATAATCGTAGCGGCCGTCCTCTCGCGTTGCCGCTACCTTTTACCGTGAATAGAGCCTGGCAACCAGCTCATGCATCCTCAAAGGCGAAACCGCATGGCGGAAGGCTACTTCAGCCAACCGGCGGCGTAGATCGGCAGATACACGCGGTCTTCGCCCCGCTCGACGTTCTCGTTACAGAGCACGATGGCCTCGGCGATCTGGTAGTCGCCAACCGACAGGAGGTTTGCGAGCGCGACGTGCCGCTTGTACGCCTTGCCCGATTTCACCTCCACGAGCGAGACTCGCCCGGTCGCCTTGTCCTCGATCACGAAGTCAACCTCACCGCGCTTCGAATTCGAGTAGTAGAAAAGCCCGTGCGCGCTCGCGAGCAGTTCCTGCGCCACGAAGTTCTCGTAGGGGCTCCCGTAGTTGACGTCATGCCTCCCTGCGAGAACTTCCAAGGACGCCTCTCCCGACAAGCGGGACATAAGCAGGCCGATGTCGTTGAGGTACAACTTGAACGAAGCCTTGTTTTCGTACAACCCGAGCGGGAACCTCGGTTCATCCAGACGCAGCGCCGGTAGCGCCACACCCGCAGCCCCGAGCCAGTCGAAGGAGCTCTCCAAACGAGAAAAGCGCAGGTCGCCTTTGTGAAGAGAGCAATCTCGAGCCAAGCCGCTATACTTGAACCTCTTGTTCTCCTTGTTCAGCTGTCCGGGTATCGCCTCGTACACGGCCTGGGTGAACCGCGCCCCCTCGTTGTCTTTCATGTGCCGCGCGATGTCGTACTCGTAGAGATCAAACACGCTTTTGTGCGCTCTTCTCAACGCTACCATATCGTTCGTGTCCAGATAGCGCTGCAGCGGTTCGGGCAGGCCGCCTACCAGCAGATAGCGCTTATGCAGCTCCATGAGCTTCTCGTGGATGAAATCAGGTACGGGCTCGCGTCGGTCGATGGCCTCGTGCGCAAGGTCGATCAGCGTTGCCGGTGTTCCGCACGCACGGCAGAATTCCTCGAACGTGAGGGGAAACATCGTCAGCTCGTCGAGAAAGCCAACGGGCCATGAGCGGATGCCGAAGAGGTCCACGCCCAACAAGGAGCCGGAGAAAATGTAGTCGTGCCCGGATTGCTCTTCTAAAAACTTCGCCCATGTGAGTATGTCTTGGAACTCCTGGATCTCATCGAAGAACACGAGCGTCTTCCCGGAAGCGAGCTCCTTGTTCGACAAGGCAGAGATGCGCAAAAGCAGATCGTTGGTGTCACGTGCGCCAGATATGACGTCGACAGCAGACGGGTTCTCCAGAAAGTTAATCTCGACGAAGGTTTCGTAACGGCCTTTCGCGAATTCCCTTACCGTGGTGGTTTTCCCCACTTGCCGTGCCCCCGTTATGAGGAGTCCTTGGCTCGTCTTGGCACGAGCCCATGCGGCAATCTGTTCTGTGACCGATCTGGCAAGCATGCTGACACTCCTATTGCAATAACAGAGCTATCAATGCAGCTATTTTTGCAAAAACACATCCTGATTGCAAAGCGTTGTTACGAAAAAAGAACTTGTATGGTTGATTGCTTCGCGATTATGAATCGATTCAGCAACAAACTGCATCGAGTGGCTGTTTATGCAGCTGTAAAACGCGGAGGGCGGCAAGCCACGGGCAAGCTGATGAAGCCTAAAGTGGCCTCTGGCGAGGCGCTAGATGCAGCCCCACCCCAGGGAGCTCGCATTAAATATCATGGTAGGTTTTGCATTCGCTGTCTTCAGGTATTGACCCCCACGAGCCACCTGATACAGCTTCAAGCTCGTCCTCGGAAAGCTTGTAGCCCTCTTTTTTAGCAAGCGCCATGATTTCTTCGGGTGTCTTGCACGCCTTCGCCTTCTCGCGCAGCTCGGGGCTGATATCCATGTTTTCGAGGTTCATAGCGCGTCCTTTCAGTCGGTTCGACATTGCGATACGTTCATCTTATGCGCGTCCTGCAAGCTTGCCGTCCCGCAAAACCCCGATGCTCCAATACGTCACGGCCTTCTTGCCGCACGACAAGCGCACTGCTGATGGCCGCTCAGGCAAATATTCGCACCTTCCCACGAAGGAACTCGTTCAGGGGGCACGATGCCGACCCGACAACGAGCGTATGGGCTGCAGGAAAACGATTCTGGAAGGCAGCCAGCCCCCCGAGCCCCTTCACGCGCCCGCTCTCCACCTCGATCGCCACCACGTCATCACCTTGCGCCGCCACGAAGTCGACTTCGTCGTTTCCGTCGCGCCACCAGAACAGGTCGAAGTGCTCGATCTGCGAGCGCGCGAGGAGGTGCGCGCCGACCGCAGTCTCGACCAGACGGCCCCTAAGCGCCGGATCGTCGAGCAGGTTGTCCCGATAGCGACCGAACGTCGCGCTCATCAACCCGGTGTCGTAGGCGAGCAGCCGAGGCGAGCTCGCCCTGCTCCTGATCTCTTTCGGGTCGTATTTCTGCAGCGCGCGCACAAGGCCCGCCTGCCCGAGCAGGTCGAGGTAACGAGCGATAGTGGTGGCGTTTCCCGCATCGTCGAGCTGCCCCATGAGCTTGCGCAGCGATATTTCCTGCGCTGAACAGGGCGCGCCGAGGTAGAACAGCCGGCGCATGAGGGCGGGCTTCCTCACGTTGTCGAGGGCGATGACGTCACGCGCGATGCTCGGCTCGATGACCGCGTCGTTCATGTAGTCGAGCCAGCGCTGCTCGTCGGGCAGCAGCGCGGCCCCACCGGGATAGCCGCCATGCAAGAGGTAGCCGTCAAGGTCGTAGCCGAACGCCTCCTCGCATTCCGCGAACGACCAATGGGTGCAGCGCACGACTTCGTAACGGCCGGTCAGCGCCTCGGCAAGCCCGCTGCGTATCAGCAAAGTCGAAGGCCCCGCAAGCACAACCGAAAGCTCGACGCCGTTCCAGGAATCCTCGTCCCAGAGCTCCTTTACGACGGCGGACCAGGCATCGACGATTTGAACCTCGTCGACGACGAGCACGGCGAATCCGGCCTGCGCGGCGAGATTGCGGCCGGCTTGCCATTGGGAGCGCAGCCAATCTCGCGATGCGCTGTCTATCGACGCCTGGACGTAAAGGTGCTGCTTGCCAACGCGCGAGAGCGCCTGGCGCACCGCAGTCGTCTTCCCCGTCTGCCGCGGACCGACCAGAACCTGGATGAACCTCCTCGGCTCGTCCATCCTTTCGGCTACCGTCCTTACAAAATCCCTCTCGAACAATATTGTCCTCCTATTGAACAATTTTGTTCAGTATAACATGCTCTCAAGTAACTAATACAGATATGGCATCGCGTATCGATGGCTTCAAAGACCACGCTAACGCATTTCCTTAGCGAACGGCATTCAAGCGCTCGACGCCCGCCTCCATGCAGCTGGCCATATAGTCTTGAGAGAGTTTCGATATGCCGTTCGCCGCCGCCGCTTTTCGCCAGCGCTTCAGATTAGACGCCATCTCTTTCGCTTCGGCAACCGCCTCGCCGCGGTCCATGCGGAACCATTCGCACGCTGCGACAGCAGCCCTTGGATCGGCCTCGTCGTTGTCGAAGTCTATAGCGCTACGGAGGAACTTCGGGTTATCGCCCGGAGTCGGATTCACGTCGAACGCCGGTGAAAGGCGCCAACCGGCTCCCTCTCGCAAAAAACCGTGGTTGCGCATGTGGTCATCGGTGTTTCCGATGGCGCAGCTGAACAGGATACGCCGCCAAAGCTCACGGATGTCGGCCTTTGGAACACTGCCTTCTTCTTCCAGAAACGAGACCAGATCGAGATAAGAATAGCGACCGCCGTCATGTCCTTGAACAGCGGTAAGCCCGCTTAAGTAGGGGATACGCCGACCCCCTTCGCGGTCGAACCTCCCGAGCAGCAGGACCGAGCGATCCCCGATTCGCAACAGCCTCGAATCTGGCACGCGGATACCCGACAGCGCAGCCAGATCGAGCGCCGTTTTCTCCCATGCACACACATCCTCGACGGGAAGCTCCTCGGATTTGGGAAATTTCGCAATGTTGAGAGTCCCTTCCCCATCCAGGACCGAGGCTTTCGGCCGAGCGCCGCCGAGGCTCGACCCGGCAGCCACGAGGTCTCCCACATCGGCATCTAAATCTGAAGCAGCACTGTCGGCGGCTTTGAGCAAGTCGGGGATGCGAACCTCTCTTGGCACGCCGCCCGTATCTGCCACCGCCGAGCCGTCGACCCAGATGCGCAAGGCGCCCTGCCGCGCAACATCGCTCACCCCCGCCAGGTAGTCGTGCTCAAAAAACGTGCGCACGGCACGCTGCTCGCTACGCGCGCGCCTGCGTTCTTCGCGCAGCATGAGGTTTCGCCCCCACCTGTCGGGCATGCAATCTTCGAATACGCGGAACATCGCCTCGCCTTGCGTGTGGACAACCCCGTCCAACAGTGGCATGTCCGGCGCCAAGGGAAACGAGCGCCCGTCAGCCAGGTAAGCGGCATCGTAGCGGAAACTAGCCGATTCCACTCCCCTGCGCACATGCGCGTAAAGCGTGCCAGCGAACACGTCCTTCCCGTCAATCTGCACGCTGACGCCATACTCCATCAGCGGATCCTCACTCGGCGAGGCGTATCCTCGTCGGCCCGCAGGCGACCCTCGGGCGTGTTGAGTGGATCGGTGGCGGCGACCACGTGGTCGAGCATGCCCAGTATTCGGGCCACGCGCAGGAAGTTCTCCAGACTGCCCTTCCCCTCGTTGAGCAACGAGCGCACAGTCGGCACGGAGAGGTTTGCGCGCTCGGACAGCAGGTCGACGGTGATGCGTTGCTGTCTGCGTGCGAGGTCGAGGTTGCACGCGACTTCGCGCATGGCGCGTGCAACTGGTATGGGTGTCTTGCCTGACATGCTAATCCTTTCATTACTGAAAAGTTTAGCATATTATTTCGCGTTAAATGTAACATATATTTCTGTTATCGTCACCTTACCTCGCGTTAACGCATTGCTCGAAGCCTTGGAAGGTGACAGGAGAACCGTCCCCTTGTCACCCCCGCCGGCCCTCGCCGCATGGCCGCGTATGCGTGTTGCCCCGCCTAGAGGAGATGGGCCATGTATAGCGGGAGGTGGAGCCGTTTGCCCTCGACCTTGAGCTGCTTGGCGTGCAGGACGAACTCGTCGCCGGTGCGCTTCGGGAAGCGCCTGGCGAAATCGTCGAGCGACACGGTAGAGTACGTCTTCGTCGACTTCGCCTCCAAGGGGCTCACCCGAAGCTTCCCCGCCGCATCCGAGAACCCGCGCGTCAACAGGAAGTCGATCTCGCGCGGGCGGGGCTTGCTCGAGCGGGCGTCTTTCGCAGGCTCCCCCCAGCTGTAGTAGAACAGGTTGTGCCCGCCTGCGCGCAGCTGCTGCGCGACGTAGTTCTCGACGAGCATGCCCCTGTTCACGGAAACCCTGCCGAACTGAAGCGCCCTCTGGACTTCGAGGTTCTCGTCGGCGTCGGCGAAGGCGTGGCTCACGAGCAGGCCCGTGTCGCCCATGTAGCACTTCAGCCTGCTCTCGTCCGCGGCGAGGCGGAAACCCACGTTGGGGTCGGTGCACAGCCTGCAGACGTTGACGATGTGGGAATCCTCGAGCCAGTCGAGGGCGCTCTCGTAGTCCCCGTACCGCAGGCCCCGCTTGAGCGTCGAGAAGTTGAAGCGCTTGCTGTTGGCGGAGAGCTGGCCGGGGATCCCCTTGAACACCGCCAGGGCGCGCCGCGAGTCGCCGCCGCCGAACTTCGCGATATCGTCCTCGTAGAGTGCCAGTATCCTGCGCTTCTCGCGCTCGCACTCGGTAAACGTCTCGTCCTCCACGAACGCGGCGACCGCCTGGGGCATGCCGCCGACCACGAGGTACTCGTCGAACAGGCGCATCGCCTGCCGGTGCAGCGCGTCGGGCAGCGCGGTCTTCGCCTCGAAGCTCCTGCGGATCTCCTCCGCGAGCAGGCGCCTGCCGCATGCCCGCAGGTACTCCTCGAAGTCGAGCGGGCGCAGGGCCACCCTGTCCTCCTCCGACGGGATCACGATGCCCTCCGTGTTCTTCTTGATGGAGATCAGCGAGCCGGTCTCGAGATAGTCGAACCTCCCGTCGGCGACGAGGTGCTTGACCATCTCGCGGGCGGGCGGGAACCTCTGGACCTCGTCGAAGACGATGGCCGAGCGCCTCTCGGGAAGCTCGACGCCGGGGAGGAGCTGGAGCATGCGCTGCCGCGTGCCGATGTCGTCGGCGTGGTGGCGGAAAACGTTGCGCCCCTCGTCGGTGGTCTTGGAGAAGTCGATGACGAGATGGGCGTCATACTCGGCGCTCGCGAAGGCCTCGGCGAGCGTCGTCTTGCCGACGCGGCGGGCCCCCTCCACGAGGAGGGCGGTGCGGCCTCTCGACCGATCCTTCCATTCGACGAGCTTCTCGTAGCATTTGCGCTCGAACACGGCGGCTTCCTCCTTCGATTGCATAATCCCGAAGTTAACACGTCGCTATGTTATGCAAAATCCCGATGCTTTACAATGGCGATACCATGCACTTTCCTGACGTTTGTTTTCAAGGGTTGATTGTCAT
>JAFUBE010000440.1 GCA_017460365.1 Eggerthellaceae bacterium | reverse complement strand
CTTTTTGGCCATTCCGCCCGTCTTGGCCCATGCGAAAAAACAGCGTAACCAAAACCTCAAAAAAGTGGTACAAATCGCGACCTTTACCGTTATCCTTGGGATCGCGTGCCGAACGTTGGTGTCAGGGCCGCTTTGATATGAGAGCGGCCGTCGCCTAGAATCGCTTGTCTGCGGAACATCCGATTCGAGAGAAAGGCAACGGCCACCGATGGAAAGCATACAGCAACTGCTCGCGACGGGCGGCATGCCCGTGCGCGACGACGGCACGATAGACCTCACCGAGCTCGCGAGGATGTCGCTGGAGGACATGGTCAACCAGATCATGGACATCCAGGCGGACGAGCTCGTCGGCGAGGGCAACAGGCGCAACGGCTACAGGGAGCGCAGGCTGGTGACGCCGGTCGGCGAGATCGTGATGAGGGTGCCGAAGCTGCGCGAGGGCACCTACTTCCCCGACGAGATCGTGAGGCCCTACTCCCGCGTGGACAGGGCGGTCATAGCGACGGTCAGGGAGGTCTACGTGCGCGGGCTCTCGACCCGCAAGATCGAGAAGGCCGCCGACGCGCTGGAGTTCGCGTCCCTGAGCCCCAGCCGCGTCTCGCGCATGACGGCCGACCTCGACGAGGAGGTCGCGGCGCTCAACGCCGAGAGGTTCGACGGGATGGAGTTCCCCTACCTCTGGCTCGACGCGACCTTCCCCAAGTGCCGCGACGGCGGGCACGTCCAGTCCAAGGCCGTGGTAACGGCCATAGCCTGCGGCTCCGACGGCCAGAGGCGCTTCGTGGGCTTCGACGCCGTGGACACGGAGTCCGCGGCCTCCTGGAAGGCGTTCCTGAAGTCGCTGAGGCGCAGGGGCGTGAAGGGCGTCAAGTGCGTCACGTCCGACGACCACGGCGGCCTGGTGTCGGCGGTCGCCGAGGTCTTCCCCGGGGCGGCGTGGCAGAGGTGCATCGTCCACCTCGAGCGCGACGTGGCCGAGTGGTTCCCGAGGAAGGCCGACAGGGCCGCCGCGCTCGCGGCCATGAAGGCCACGTTCGCCGAGCGGGACCCCCAGCTCGTCCGCGCGTCGTACCGCCGCGCCTGCGAGGTCATAGGGGAGATCTCGGCGCGCGCCGGCGAGCTCCTGGAGGACGCGGAGGCGGACGCCCTGGCCTACCTCGACTTCCCCCGCGAGCACCACCTGAGGCTCAGGACCAACAACGTCCAGGAGCGCGCCAACGAGGAGATAAAGCGCAGGACGAAGGTGGTGGGCGTGTTCCCCTCGACCGAGTCGCTGATGCGGCTGGTCGGCTCGGTGCTCGTGGACGTGAACGAGGAGTGGATGCTCGGGCAGTTCATGGACGCGTCGTCCCTCGTCGGCCTGGCGAGGGACACGGGCGAGCCGGAGCCCCCGAGCGCGGAGGTCGTCGAGCTGGCGAGGACGAGGATCGCGGCGGCGATCGAGGAGAGGAGGGCTGCGTGATGGTGTAGCATATGCGCGATCCTGGGCGACGTCCCGCCGCTCGGGCAGGCCTAAGGCCTGCCGCTCGCGACGGGATTGATGACACCAGCTTTCGGCACACTACCCTCGCCGCCGGATTGACCCATGAATAATGGGACGTTCCGTTCGGAATGGGTGATAAGAAACCCATTTCCGGCAGATTGACCCACGATTTGTGGGTCATTTCGATCCATTAGACTATTATTTGCGCCCGGGGACCCTGATCAGGATTCCGGGGCGCACGTCATCGGGTTGCCAAGATATGCGAGACCGCAGGCACCTATAATGCGTATAAATCCCCTCTTGCACTGTGCGGCTGACTTGATGCGTGCTCAGCCTCCTGAGCTGCTGCGATGCCCGTAATAGTCCCGATATCGCAGCGTGTTCGGGAAGGCCATTGCCCGGTCGAGCACCAGAGCGACCTTCTCCAGCCTGTCGTCGGGCGGGTTCATCATCACCGAGAAGAGGTCCAGCCACCCGCCGAAGTTCGACCTGTCGAAGCCGGAGTGGCCGTCGAGGAAGAGCCTCAGCAGGAAGCACAGGCGGTTCACCTTCCAGAGCGGGTTCTCGTCGTCCGGCAGCCTCTTTATGACGCGCGAGTCGTGGGCCTCGCTCACGAGGCCGAGCTCCCTCACGACCGCGTTGTGGGAGTTCTCCCTGTCGTGGACGAACGTCAGCCCCTCCCCGAGGTGGGGGCAGTAGGCGGCCCTGGCGCGCTCGCCGCTCGGCTTGCCGCGGCCCAGCACGCGGAAGACGGAGGAGCCTCCATCGCGCTCCTCGCACGCGATCGCGATGCAGGTGCTGTTGCGGGAGTAGCCGCCCGCCTGCCTGCGGCCCTCCGCCGTCAGCACGGCGTCCGCGGCCGGGACCGGGTACATCATCTCGTCCGCCTGGACCCTCCCCGAGAGGACGACGCCGTCCTGGATGCCGTCCAGCACCATGAACACCTTCGCGAGCTGGTAGGGAGGGGTGGTCGGCGACCTGCGGTCGCGCCTGGCGATGCCCGCGAGGCTCTCGTAGGACATGATCCCGAGCAGGAACTCGGACCACCCGGCGACGGAGACCCTATGGTCCTCGAAGATGGTGCCGGTGAGCGGCGAGAAGCCGCGGCCGCACGCCTTGCACGCGTACCTCTGGATGCCGCGCGCGTCGAAGCCGTTCCTCTTGACAAGGGCGGAGTGGCATGCGGGGCACTCGCCCCGCGCGTAGCCGTTGAAGAACTCGGCGTCGTGCGGACCGGGCGTGTGGATGCGCTCGTATGCGTCCCTCTGCGCCTCCATCACCAGGCGCTGGGCGGGCGTGAGCGACGCGCCGTCGACGCCGTCCCAGGGCGTGGCCGAGGCCGAGGGCACGTGCCATCTGGCTGACATGGTGGTGGTCCTTGCCGCATCGGTCGGCGGCGGCGCCAAGGACCACCACGTCGCGAGAGCGCCGCCGCCCACCGACGCGCTCTCGCCGATGGAATCCCTCGTCTCGATTCTACATCAGAGAGGTCTCGGCATCAGCCAATCAGCCGCACAGTGCAAGAGGGGATTTTGTCGTAACATAATGAGGTTAGTCCATGCCCGAAGGGATGACGTCATTGAATTGGTTTGACCGCAATCTCGACCCCAAGCTCTTTAAGCTGTGCATCT
>JAFUBE010000439.1 GCA_017460365.1 Eggerthellaceae bacterium | reverse complement strand
GAACTGCACGTCGCTCGCCTCCGTCACCGTGAGGAGCCGCGAGCTGAGCATGAACAAGAGCTACAACGGGCGCTGGGCGTTCGAGAACGCCGGCACGGGCGCGGGCGGCATCTCCGCCACGTTCGCCTCGACCTGCAAGGCGGTCCCGGCCAACTTCTTCAACCACACCGAGGGCGCGCCCAAGGTCACGAGCGTCGCCGTGCAGTCTGGGGTTGCGCAGATCGGCAACGCCGCTTTCCAGGGGTGCTCCTACCTCGCGAGCGTCGACCTGCCGAACAGCATAACCTTGATAGGCGAATACGCCTTCAACAATTGCACTGATCTCGCCGCCCTGCGCATACCGCCAAAAGTCCCAGCCGACGCTCTTGGATTGAAGGCCTATGTAGACCTTTCCCTGGGCAGCAAGGTGACTGTCACGACAGGCGACCAGTACAATCGGCTGAAGGGTAACGACAGCTATATCAACACGATGCGCACGACTGTGGAGCTGGCTTCGAACTCTCTGTACCGCGCGAAGGTGGCGGCGGTGGCGAACCAGGTCTATACGGGCAAGAAAATCGTGCCGAGCCCTGCGGTCAAGATAGGGTCCAAGACGCTCAGGAAGGGCGCCGACTACACGGTCTCTTACTCGGCCAACAAGTCCTGCGGCCAGGCCACCATCACAATTAAGGGCAAGGGCGGCTACGTCGGCACGAAGGCCGTGACGTTCAAGGTCGTACCCGCCAAGGTGACCGGGCTGAAGCTGGGCTCGAGTTACCGCGGGCACCTGAGCGTGTCGTGGTCGACGAAGAAGGCGCTAAAGGCCGGCGCTTCCGGTTATCGGGTCTACTGGAAGGCGGCCGGAAAGAAAAAGGGCAGCTACGGGTTCGTCGCCTATCCGAGCTACTCGTCGTTCAGCACGTACGGCCTGCCCGCGAAGAAGGTCAGCGTGAAGGTGCAGGCGTACGTGACGGTCGACGGCAAGAACGCGTACGGGCCGTGGTCCGCGGCCAAGACCGTGAAGGTAAGGGGCTAGGTTGGCCCGACGGCGGGACGGGCGACAGGCCCAGGGGGGAGTCACAACCATGTTTGGACATCGTGAGATGAAAGCCGGCGTGTCGGCGCGGGGAATCGCTGCCGCAGCCGTCGCCATCGCTCTCGCCATCGGGATCGCGTGTTTCGCCGGCCCCGGGCGGGCGGAGGCGATCACGCAATCCGAGGCCTCGGCGCACCTCGAGAGCATAACGCAGGCTTATAAGAACACATACTGGACCACCGACGGGCGGCCGTGCGCCAGCAGCTCGAACTGCCACAGCAACTACTATTACGGCAAGCAGTGCAAGGGGTTCGCGAACTGGGTGTTCGACCAGGTGTTCGGGGGTGGCTACATCGGCTCGTACTCGAGCGACAAGAGTTACATCCCGTCGCCGAGCGGGGCGTCGCTGCTCGCGAGGTGCGCCATCGGGACCGTCTCGGCTGCCGCTGTGCAGGACGCGTTCTCGGGCGCTGCCCCGGGCGACTTCATCCAAATGCGGCGCAGCGGGAAATCCTACGGGCATTCCATGATACTCCTGGCGACGGGCTCGGACGGCATCAGGGTGCTCGAGTGCAACGACGACGGCCATTGCGGGGTGCACGAGAACTTCCACAGCTGGTCGTCGTTCGCCTCGAAGAACTCGGGGTTCTCGGTTTACCGGGCCGACGGGTACTCGATGGAACCGTCCTTCGAGTGCGCCATAGACTCGCCTTCGCCCGGGTTGCCATTCGAAGGCAGCGTTGTCGCGTACGGCTGGGCGCGCGTCGGCTACACGCCCCCGACGCGCGTCGTCTACCAGGTCAACGGCGGCGCGGAGCGCGAGGCCGCGCTGTACACGCGCGACGGCGTTCCCGCCGGGTGCGCCTGGCGCGTTGAGCTGCTCAACAGCGAGTTCAACCAGGGCTCGAACTGGATCGCCTTCGCGGCCGACTTCCCGGACGGCAGTCGCCACTACATAGGGCGCCGGGACATCACGAACACGGCAACCTTCGAGTGCGCCATCGACTCGCCGACCGCGGGCCAGTCGGTCGACGGCGGGCTCGTCGCCTGGGGCTGGGCGCGCGTCGGCTACACGCCCCCGAAGCGCGTCGTCTACCAGGTCAACGGCGGCGCGGAGCGCGAGGCCGCGCTGTACACGCGCCCGAACGTCCCCGACGGCTGCTGCTGGCGCGTGGAGGTTCCCGCGAGCGCGTTCAAGGCCGGCGACAACTGGATAGCCTTCGCGGCAGACTTCTCCGACGGCCGCAGGTACATAGGATCGCGCGAGCTCGTTAAATCGGTTCGCACCGTCCCGAAGCCAGAGGCGGTTGCGGGACTCGTCTACAACGGGAACGAGCAGGTGGGTGTCGCGCCATCCGACGGATACACGCTGTCCGGGGATTTCTCGGCAACGAACGCCGGGAAGTACCTCGCGGTGGCAGCGCTCGCGGACGGATGCGTCTGGGCCGACGGGAGCACCGAGGACGTGTGGGTGGAATGGTCGATCGCGAAGGCGGCGGGCAACTCCGTCGACGCCGAGGGGAAAAGCTTCATCTACGATGGAACGGACCACGCAATCGACGTCCCCGAAGCCAGCCAGAAGGGGTCGACCATCCTCTACAGTTTCGACGGAAGGAACTGGAGCGAGGAGATGCCCCTGTTCCTGTCGGCCGGGGAGTACGTTCTCCACGTGAAGGTCGTGAATCCGAACTACGAAGATGTTGCTGCGGTTGTGCCGGTCAACGTAGAGAAGGCCAAGCTCACGGTCGCCTATGTCAGCGAGACGGGTGCATACGGCGAGGCGCCGAAAGGCGAGGTCCTAGTGACCGGGTTCGCCACCTCCGAGGATCCCGAGCACCTCGGGAGCGACTACGTCGCCCCCACCGTAACGATGCCCGCTTCGCTCGAGGTCAACAAGTCCTACGTGTTAACCCCAGCGGGTGGGAAGTCGTCCGATTACGAGTTCGAGTACGTTCCTGGAACTCTCTCGGTTGACGTCGACAAGTCCGGCCTGAGGGACGCTATCGGGAAGGCGAGCGAGGCGCTCGCGACGACGCGCACCTCGCTGGACGGAGCCGACGTTCCTGAAGGGGAGCGGTGGGTGACGCCGTCTCGTGACGCACTGCTCGAGACGGAGCTTGCAAGGGCGAGCTCGTACCTGGAATCCGGCGATCAGGTCGCGGTCGAGGATGCGGCCAAAAACCTGGAGACCGCCCTGGAGGATTTCGAGGCGGATGTCCGCTATGGCACATCGGGAACAGCCGAAAAGGCTCGCAACCTTGAGCGAATCGCCCTCGCATCAACGTCAGCCACCTACGACGGCAAGGCCCACAAACCGAGCGTGGCTTACGTTTTTGCTGCCGACGGCGAGGTAAATGCCGAAAGTTACACGGTATCGTACCTGAGAGGCGGCAAGAAAACTTCGGACTTCAGGTCGGCTGGCTCGATCACGGTCGTCGTGACCGGCAAGGGCTCCTGCGCCGGCACCAAGAAAGCCAGCTTCACTATCGCCAAAGCCAACATGAAGAACGCAACTGCTTCCAAGATGAAGGCCCAAAAGTACAAGAAGGGCAAGGCGGTCAAACCCACTCTCAAGCTCACCTACAAGGGAAAGACGCTCAAGAAGGGCGCCGATTACACGCTGGCGTACAAGGACAACAAGAAGCGCGGAATCGCGACGCTCACCGGTAAGGGCAAGGGCAACTTCAAGGGTACGAAGACCCTGAGGTTCAAGATAAAGTGAAACGGCTGAGGACGGCGAGAGACGTGGACGCATGCATCAAGACGGCGGCAGCGATGGCCCTATCTGCCGCGCTCCTGATGGCGGGCGCCGGGCAAGCGCTCGCCATGTCGGGTGGCCCTGCGGAATGCGGGCTCGCCGCCGGGGCAGGAGGGGCGGTCGCAGGCCCGTCGCGCCAGCTGACGACCCAGGGGTCCGAGGCGAAGGTCGGTGCTAGCGGCATTTACGCCAAGCTGTACGAGCCCGTGAGCGGCGCGAGCGCGAGCCAGCTCAGGAGCTGGGGATATTGGTACAAGCCGAATTACGTCGTGAAGATCAAGAGTTTCAAGAAGAACGTGCTGAGGTTCGCCATCGGGTACACGGGGGCGAACGCGACCCCAGTCTACACGTCCGACTCGATAAGCTGCACCGTGAAGAACGGGAAAGCCAGCTTCAAGTATGCGGACAGCTGGTCGAACAAGGGGAAGGGAACCATCAAGCTCGGGAAGGGCTTCGTCAAGGTGAAGGCAGCACAGACCTCGGCGGCCCGCTCCAACAGGGGGACGCTGGCAACGGGCGGAAGGTACATTACCTTGAAGAAGATGTCGAAGGGGTCTTACGACAAGGCGGTGACCGTCTAGGGGGATGGGCGAGGGGGTGGCCACGCCCCCATTCCCAGCGATGCCGTCCATCACCTAGAATATGCGACTTATCGAAGGTCGACGTGGAGGCGGTCGCGG
>JAFUBE010000438.1 GCA_017460365.1 Eggerthellaceae bacterium | reverse complement strand
CTCGTTCCACTCTCCGCCATCGTCGAAGTTGTCCGCGTAGAAGTCGACGGCCTGGCCGCCGATCCGCACATCGACGCCCTCGTAACCCGCAGAGCAAACAATCAGCTGGCCAGGCGAGACGCCCATCGCAACGAGATCGCCCTTCACCCGCTCCGCCCGACGCCGCCCAAGGTCGATGCACCCGGCGGAGTCTCCATCGTTGGCCGTAGTACCGAGAACCGCCACCTGAGCCCCGGTCTGCTTGAGCGCGTCCGCGTACGGGCCCAGCACCGCCGCAACGTAATCGTCGTCCTCGCGGTAAATATCGTCGCCCGGCTCGAAGCCAAGAACGCTCTCGTCGAAGGTCACGGTGGCAACCGTAAGCGCCTCGTCGAATACGACGGGTGTAACCTGCGGGAGCAGGGAGCGGTCTGCACGACCAACGTTAGCAGGCGCAGGGCAGTTGACGAAATCCTTTTCCGAGTCGAAATCGGCGCCGCAGTACGCCAGCGTGCGGCTCCACAGGTCCTTTATCTGCGCGACCTTCGAGTCGGGTATGTCGCATTGAGCACCCGCCGTCAGGCTCCCGCAGCCTGCCCACACAACGCGCACGCCCGTGAGGTCGGGCAGAGCCTCCGCCCTGATGGCCCCAGAACTCGAATCCTGCGCTATGCGGTCGAGCAGGGTATCGAAATCCCAGCCCAAGATATCGCCGTACGGCCCGTTTCCCGTGAAGTCCAGCACCCCGCAAGTCTGCAATCCGGACGAAGCTATGTACACCGTGCGAGAATAACCCGCGCCCGCCTTATCTTTGAGCTCGCCTGCAGCCTGCTTGAGCGCCTTCAGGATGTCGATCTCTTCCGCAGATGGCATCTCGTCGTCGATCGCCCGCGCCTTCTCGAATGCCCGGTCTTTCTGCCAACGGCTCTCCAGGGCGGTCTCGGTCGAGTTGCCGGCGCTCTTCACCGCGTTGGAGCACACGATGGTCGGCTCCGAAGAAACCGCGCTGATCACCATGTACCCGCCCGATTCGACGAGCGGCCGGAACACCTCGTAAGCGCATTCGGCAGAGCCGTCGGCGAGCGCGCTGGTGGCCCCCTTGTCAATTACCAGCGCGATGGCCCGCAGCTCCGAGACGGCCTCGGCCGAGCTGCAGCCCGTCAAGGAGACGAGCCCGAATGCGCCCGCTATGGCCAGCGCTCCCGCCAGCCGCACGAAACCACGGCGGCTCATCGTTGCGTTGCGTCCACCATGCATGTCGCCATAAGTCATCGTCCTCGCCCCCTTTACGAGCAGGCCGCTTCGGCGCGAACCGGGATGGGCTCTTGCGCCCCGTTTGCACCCACGTCGTCAAAACGACTTTCGGTGCCGCTGCGCATAGCGTCCTTGGCACCCTGAATCTCCTTCAGCCTCCGGGCATGCCCCTCAAGCGACTCGCGCTGCTCTTCGCAGAGGTAATGGGAGTTCGTCGGAAGAGGCCAATCGCCTTCGATTTCCCTGTCGCTCGGAGCCCCGACGCTCGCGTACGCCCGCTCGAACGTCTCGCCG
>JAFUBE010000437.1 GCA_017460365.1 Eggerthellaceae bacterium | reverse complement strand
GGCGGACTCATATCCCGGTTCAACGACGAGAAAGGCGATCCCTGCGTCGCCATTTACCATCCGGACCACCGCAGAGACTACAACGCCTACTGCGTACGGCTCTCATCCCAGGGAAGCAGCGTTTATGCCAGTGTCTATGCGTTCGGCACCAGCCAGCAACAGGTGAAGTTCGCGCGATCCGAGTACAACAAACAGGCCCGTAAGCGTATGACGCTCGGGCAGAAAGCTATTAACGCGACCGTTTCGGGGCTCATCAACATGGGCAAGAGCTCGGGCAAGTACGCGGTAGAAACGGACTGGTACAGGGCTATCTGCGAGGCCATAGGCTTCGCAATTGGGCAATTCAGGGCATAAGACGCCGGAATCAGATCAAGCATGACGGGAGGGGGCCTCAATGAGTCAATTGACTGACTTTCTCGCTTCAGCGGGCGTAAGCTACATGGTTGGCAGAGCATCGGGGTCGGCCGTATCAAAAGCACCTGTGTTCGTATTGGGCGTCGTGGTTGTCCTAGAAGTGGTGTTCGTGGCACTTGCGCTTTCTACCGGCGCTCCGACTACCGAAGGCAACATCGACCCACTCTCGAAGATCCCGGCGATTTTAATCGGCTTGGTGCTTTCCATAGTAACGGGGCTGGCCGTCTTGGGAACGGGACATGGCGTCATCGGCATAGTCGGCGGGCTTGCGTTGGCCTTCGGCACTCTCGGGTCGGCCCTTACTTCGTCGATGCTAAGCGGCGAGGTAATCTTCTTCATCCTGATGGTGATACCTCTCGTAAAGCGGGTGCTTGAATCATCGGGAATCTCTCTGAGGCGATAGAAGGCGAACGATAGACTGCCCGCGGGCTGATTCAAGCAGAGTGCAAAAGGGGAAAGGGGAACGGTGATGGCAGGCGCCAAGACAACGGATTTCGTGACGAAAGTGCTCCTCGCACGAAAAGAGGTGGAAAGCCAACGCGAATCCACTCAAGATCGGCTCGATAGGGCCAGGACCCAGTATAAGTTGGCGAAAGCGACTCTAGAGACAGCGGCAGATACCGTTAGGAAGGAGTTCCTCGATTGGGAAAATGACGCGGATGTAGCTGTCATCGAGAAGCATTGCGATACCAATGATTCACCAGTCGTAGGCAACGTCGAGCAATCGAGGATGGATCTGTGGATGACTCACAGAAACATCTGGTTCCTCGATAAAACGGTTGATGAAAAGGGCTATGAGATTTTTCAATACCGGGCATGGAAGATAACGAAAGATACGCGGGCTAAAGCAGAATTCGTTGGAAACGAAATCGTTAAAACGGGCAACATGCTTCCGGATAGAGACCCAGAAGGACGCATCACCGGATACTATCCTGAGACGATAAGGAGCGAGTTGGGGAGGAAGGTAATCGTTTCATGGGGCCCTGATACCTGGATTTACCGCGCTTACTATGACGCGATACGCAATCCTGCGAGATGGTCGAGACTAGATCCCTTCATCGATGCAGTGAATTCCCAATGGGAGAAAATAGTTGCGCATGACGAAGGGCCATCTGTTGACGAGCGAATCGCAGAGGTAGAGTTCCAGGCGCTCCAACGGTTAGAGGCAGCTGAGAAGGAATTGGCCGAAGCGGAGAAGAGGGCGGGCTTGAAACAAGCCGAAGCAGAGCTAGAGAAGCTGCTGTCCGAGGCCACCGAAAACGAAAAAAGCCAGCTTGCCGCCCATGAAGCGGGCTTAAAGCGTCGTAAGCGAAACAGGGCGATATTCATAGTTGCCACCGTAATCGCCATTATCGCTGTATTCATCGCTGTGCAGGGCGTTAACGAAAGCAATCAGAAGTTCGAGATGGCGACCGATGCCCTTAAGTATGGATTCGACAATCCTGGCGTAAAAATCGGCTCTAACGAAGCGCACAGAATCCTTACCGAAGCAGGAGTGCCATCATACTCGTATACAGCCGAAAATCCCGATGCAGCGCCTGAGTACTTCCGCAATCTCATCGCGAGTTACGTTCCGTTCAACAACGACACGACGGGAAAATTCGCGCTTCGAGGCGATGTGACCGGCATCGGTGCTTATGTGGACAATGGTGCGCACACTCTCGACATATGGGAAAGCGAAGATGTGGCCTCTTATGTTCTGAACGATGAAGGTAAAACCCTGGTGATCCACTGGAAAAGCGGGGATGTAACCTATCACGCACAATAGGGAGGAGCCATGACTAGCTCATTTGAATTCGCTTACGAGACGGGGTGCCGCTACTTTCCCATGACCGACGGAAAAGGCAGGTTAGTTGCATGGCTAGCCGCTTGGGCTGACGAGCATCACATCCAATACTACGCCCCTAATTGCAAAATATCCTCTATCGAGAAGGCAATTACATGGTTCTCCAAATCGTTGGGTGATGACTCCCCCCTCTACGCCTATGC
>JAFUBE010000436.1 GCA_017460365.1 Eggerthellaceae bacterium | reverse complement strand
GGGAGATTCCTCGGGCTTCGCCCTCGGAATGACAACGGAGGCATTTATTCATCATGCCCTTAGGAATAGTCGGCCAGTTCGTGCGGCTGTTTCGTCCGCGCATCAACGCGCAGACGTGCCTGCGCTACCACGACGGTGCCAACTGCAACGTGTGCACGGCGGCATGCCCCGAGCATATCGACATGCACGCGCCTGATGCGACGACCGCCCTTGGCGAGTGCACGCGCTGCGGAGAGTGCGCGGCGCAGTGCCCGACCGCGTCCATCGCGTTGAAGCTGGCGGCGAGCGAGCCGGTGATAAGCGACGCGGAAAGCAGGTAGGCTGCGTGTACACCGTTTCCCAGGTAGCGCTTCTTGCCGGTGTCGCAGCACACACGGTGAGGTATTACGACGAACGCGGACTGCTCGTCGGCGTGTCGCGCGATGCAGCCAGTTACCGCATATTTGACGAAGAAGCACTCACCTGGTTTCGGCTCGTTGTTCTCCTGCGAGCTTGCGGCGTGCCGCTCCAAGATATCGAAGAGTGTGTCGCGTTCATGTCACGGGGCGAAGACGATGCGGGAAGGTGCCGGGACATGCTCGAAGGCTTCAAGCATGTTCTTGTCGGGAAGGCGCATGAGATAGATGAGATGGTTGGCGTGCTCGAACGTATGATCAAACGTCGTACAAGTGATACGGGGGCAGAAGAGGCGTAATTGCCGCATCCGCGAAAACGGTAAGACCATGCCGGCCGTATCGATTGTGGCCGAGCTCGTCTTGCGTGGCGTAACGACTCTGACGTTGCCAGACGATGACCATCGAGCGGGTGTCTGACGAGAAGTGTCACACCGCGCACGGGCTGGGGGTAAAGACGCGTCTCCCTAGGCGATCGTCAGCACGGCAGAAAAGCCCGTCTGTCCGAGGATTTCCACGACGAACTCGTTGGGGTTGACGAGCGTCACGCCGCCTTGGCACGCCTTGCGCATGATAACGAGGACGCGCAGGCCCGCGGATGAGACGTAGTCGAGGCGGCTGCAGTCCACCGTGACGGCATCTACCGGGTGGTCTTCCCTTGTCGCCTCGAAGAAGGCGAGCAAGGCCGGGGCGCTTATGGTGTCGAGCCTTCCTCTCAGTGCGATGGCGAGGGTGCCATCCTTCACCGAGGCGTTTATGGCGAAGTTGTCCGTTTCGGACGGGGGAAGCTCGACGGCAGGGGCGGATTCGTCGAGGGTGACCTTCCAGAAGGCACAGCGCCCCATCCCACCGCGTATGGCGCTTGCCTGCTCCGGGCTGACCTGGGAAAGCGAGTCGAGGTTCGGCATGTGATCCCCCACGGCGACGCGCTCGGCGCGCAGGCCGTGCTCCGCGAGGAACGCCATCGCGCGCCCGGTGCTGCCCTCCATGTCGGCCGGGGACGTGATCAGGGAGTTCTTGCCGATCGCCACGTCGGATTTGTCCTTCGTCTGCTGCTTGGCGTTCTGCATGATCTCGGCGAAGCGGTCTCCCACCAGCGCGCGCATGGTGATGACGTAGTGGAGGGCGGATTCCGGGTCGGCCACGTACCAGCAGCCGCCCTTCTTCTCCAGGATGTGCCGCACGTTGTCGCAGAGCGCTGCGGCCTCGGAATCGGTGAAGTACATGAGCAATCCCTCGGTGATGATGCAGACCTCGCCCTCGATGTCGCTGAGCGCCTCTTCCAGGGATGCGCGGTTCGTGGCGTCCACTTCCCGATAGCGGACGAGTTCCCGCTCCTCTGGTGGGAGCATCGCGCCCACCCGCCCCGAGATTTCGCGGATGACCGCTGGCAGGTCGAGCCCGTAATAGGGAAGCCCCTTCCTTGCGAACTCGATTGCCCGCGGGGTGTAGCCGCAGGGCAGGTCGACCGTCGTGTAGCCGGAGTCTTGCGCCAGGCTCGCCATCGTGCGGTAGCGGGATTCGAGCATGAT
>JAFUBE010000435.1 GCA_017460365.1 Eggerthellaceae bacterium | reverse complement strand
TCACCTTTTACAAGGGAAGGGACCCCGAGGCATACGAGAAGGCCCTGACCAACCTGATCGTCCACACCAAGCGCGGCGAGATGTTTGGCGAGTGGAATGACTACGGCCGATTGGTCGGCTACTGACTTGGAGGGGGCGTGGCCTTGGGAGAAACGGAACTTTACAGGGAGCTTGGCCAGCTGACCGGGGACAGGGGCGCATGGGAGGAGAGCATCCCCTCCGTGGCGTCCCTCCACTCCCATGAATCCGTGAAGATCCGGGCAAAGGCGCTCTGGCTGCTCGGCGAGATGGGCCTCGCGCATCCCGAAGCCGTGCGCGACGCCATCCCCGCAATCGCGGCATTCATGGGTAGCCCAGAGCCACACCTGCGAGAGCGCGCGGCAAACGCCCTGGGAAGGATCGGCCGGGCCGACTTCCAGGCGATAGGGCCATACTGGGAGGACCTCTTCCGCCTGGCCGAAGATGACGAGGCCAAGGTCAGGCTTGCCTTTGTCTGGGCATCCGAGAACATCGCCACGAACACGCCCGACGCCTACGCCGAGCACCTGAGCGTCTTTGGGAAGCTCCTGCACGACGGGGACGAGAAGGTACGGATTGAAGCGCCCGAGATGTTCCGCGTCCTCGGCAAGCGCAGGCCGGAGCTCATCCTCCCCTACCTCGGGCAGCTGCAGACCATGGCGGAGACCGACGAGAACCGCGTGGTAAGAATCCACTGCCAGGGTGCGATAAGGGCGACAGAGTCGCATTGAAAGGCGCGAGGTAAGACACTAGTCGCTGCGTACGGACCACCGTGCCCATGAAGGGGAACGGCTCCTCCCCTGCTGCGGAAT
Source organism: Eggerthellaceae bacterium (assembly GCA_017460365.1). GTDB lineage: Bacteria > Actinomycetota > Coriobacteriia > Coriobacteriales > Eggerthellaceae > UBA9715. The sequence goes on along the minus strand of JAFUBE010000435.1, from coordinate 2,773 downwards.
GCCACAGGTTCGCCGTACCTGGAACGTCATCGCGTTGGTGCCACTGGGTTCGCCGTACCTGGAACGTCATCGCGTTTGGTGCCACTGGGTTCGCCGGTGCGGGAACACCATCGCGTTTGGTGCCACAGATCTGCAGGCAAAGCGTGGCACGAAGCGCGATGACGTTCCAAGAGGCCTGACGACGCACGCCGCGAGTGGCACGAAACGCAGATACGTTCCCGCGACGGCCAAAAACTGGCACGAAATGGAATACCGTTCTCGCGGGGGCCGCGGGCAACTCATACTGAAAATCGGGCGGTCAAGAACACCATCGAGCAGGAGGTTATTGATGTTCGGCGAGTGGAACGACTACGGCAGATTGGTCGACTCTCCATCTTGACTAGCTGTTCTTCAAATGTGGTCGCTGGGGGAAGCGCAGAAAAAGATGACCCCGCCTGGTTCGCTGCGTTGCCGCTCGCGTGCGGGGTACTGTCATGATGATTAATACCACCGTTTGCCAGATTCATGCAACCGGATTCGCTATTCTCCACTATCACTGGTCGGTCACTCATGAGCTTTGGTTACCTCCCTATCATGTAGAAAATAGTGCAGTAATTATCACGATTCCTATTCTACGGCCACGGGAGATGTGACGTCATTAAGCATTTTCGTGACGCTGAAAAGGATAGTCCCCTCTGGGCCGTTTTCGAGGTGACGGAGCCATCAACACTGGTATCTCGTAGCTGCTCAAGCAAGAGACGGGAAGACCTCGTCCGATTAAGGTACATCACAAGTCGTACCGAAAGGTCTGTACCGTACAATTCCGAGTAAAACGCAAGGAGGGATAGCCGTGGCGGTCAGCAAGAAGGCCTTCTCGATAGGCTTCGACAACATAGGGTGGCTCGACGGTCTTGAGAACGACCCCGGCGACTACTGCGCGCATGCCCATGCCGTGGCACACATTGGAGACGAAACCTTCGAATACGAGGCAACCGTAAGCGCAACAGCCCTCTACCTGCTCAAGTCGCTGAGTGAGGACCACCGCGCCCACAAGGAGGAGCAGTTCCTCCCCTGCTGTGGGTTCAACATCTTTGAGAAGGGCGACGGCACCGGGGACGTGGTCATCCTGGGATGCCCCAACGGGATCGACTGGGACCTCGTCCATTTGGGCGACCAGGTGATACTAACGACCGATTCCGGTGCGAAGACCGTCGTGCCTTTCGAGGAGTACCGCGAAGAGGTGCTCGCGTTTGCGGACAAGGTCGAGGCGTTCTACGACAGCCAGCCGCCGAGGGAGCCAGCGGAGGATGACGCCGCAGCGTATCGGGCGCTCTGGGAAGAGTGGCATCGGAGAAGGCGGAAGGGGTGAAAGTTATTCCCACGGCATGCCTTAGAATGCAGCCATCAAGCTTCGAGAAGAGAAGCCGAGGTAGAAGTCCATGCAGAACAGGTACACGGGCGACATAGGCGACTACAGCAAGCTGGGTCTTCTTCGGGCCCTGCAGTCAGCGGGCTTCTCCATCGGGCTCAACTGGTACCTCACGCCGGACGAGACGCACAACAGCGACGGCCGCCACGTTGACTATCTCAAGCAGGATGAATACCGCGAATGCGACGAGGAGCTTTGGCTTGGCCTGAAGGCAATCGTCGATGGAAAGAACCGAGAAGTGCGCTACATGGAGAACGACTCCATCCTGAAGGCCGCATTCTTCTCGGACTGCCTCGACTTCAGGGGGATGAAGAAGGCAGAGAGAATCGAGCGCCGCCGCGACTGGTTCGCAAAGTCGCTTGGCGTTTTGGACGGGAAAGACATCATATGCGTTGACCCCGACAACGGTCTGGTCGTGCCATCCGCCATGGGCGGGCCGCGGGAGAACAAGTACGCACTGGCTGAAGAGATCGCCAGGTACTACGCCCAGGGCTCCACGGTCGTCTACTACCAGCACAAGGCTCGGTGCAAAGACGAGCGCTACACCGAGCAGCTAGGGCGGCTGCTGAGGAGAGATGACCTCCCCGGCGTGTCCGGCCTCGCGCTGAAGTTCGAGAAGGTCTCGCAGCGCTACTACCTGTTCGTCATTCAGCCAGACCATAGAGAAGCGGTCGAGAAGGCCGTGAAGGGCATGCTCGCGACTACCTGGAGAGATTACTTTCAGCTGCTATAGCACGCAAACCAAGATGTTGAGAAGGGCTAGCAGGCACTCCCGTTCATGATCTCGACGCTTCGGTTGCCGTGCTCGTCACGATCGAGCCCTCTGAGGGCGAGCTTGGAGAAGGCTAAGTGTAGCGTTCGCACATCGAGAAGAGCATAGCCTGACAAGAGACAGTCGATCTTAAACTCTATCAGGACCTACAATCCGGTTCGATGCAGCGAGAGAAGCGGCTCGGCTGCAAAGACGTTCTTTCGTTCGCTTAGGACGCGCTAAGCGAACGAAACGATGCAGCGGGAGGCGTGGCTCTGCCGCAAAGTCGTCAAACCGTTCGCTTAGAACACGCTAAGCGAACGGTTCGATGCAATTCGCAGACATGGACGAGATGCTTGTGCGCTCCGTCAGACGCTTCGCCCATGTTCATTACCGACCTCTGGACGTAAGCGCCGCTACGTGTGTGTCTGGCCAAGGATCGGTAAAATCGAAGTGGTTGATGATAACGTAGAGGTTCCCCTGTTCACGCACGGAATGCCTAGCTCCGCACCCTGCGATACGCGGTCGAGCGGGCAGCGCCCACCTTCTCAATGTAGCCCTCCGCCTGCATCTTTTGCAGGATTCGCTCGACGGTGCGCTGGCTCATAACGGGG
>JAFUBE010000434.1 GCA_017460365.1 Eggerthellaceae bacterium | reverse complement strand
GCGTTCGAGCTTTTCGCGCTGCTCGGCGAACTCGTCGAGGCGGTCGCGCAGCACGCGGTCGTCGGCGGAGTCGAGCTGCAGCAGGCGCTGGTCGAGCTTGGCGGAGATGGGCCCGGTGGAGGAGGGGGCCGTGGCGGGGGCAGCGCCGCTACCCCACTTACTGCCAGGCCCAAAGTGGGGTAATGTCGCCGTCTCGCCGCTTTTGAAAATTACCCCACTTTGGGTCTGGCAGTAAGTGGGGCAGTGGGCGGGCGAACCCGTAGCCGTGGAACATGCTCCAGACGTGCTTGAGCGCTTCGACCAGGCGGTCGATGTCGGCCGAGTCGTTGTAGAAGGCCAGCGACGCGCGGCAGCACGAGTCGATGCCCAGGTGGGCGAGCAGCGGCTGCGCGCAGTGATGGCCGGCGCGGATGGCCACGTTGTCCATGTCGAGGATGCTCGCGACGTCGTGCGGATGGATCGTGCACACGTTGAAGCTGACGACGCCGTGGTGCAGCGCGGGATCGGCCGGGCCGATGATGCGCACGAAGTCGAGCTCGGAAAGGCGCCGCATGCACTGCGCGACGAGCGCCTGCTCGCGGGCTTGCATCGCATCGTAGCCGACGCCTTCCACATAGGTGAGCGCCGCGTCGAGCGCGTAGATGCCGGCGGCGTCCTGCGTGCCCGCTTCGAACTTTTCGGGAACGGGCGCCCAGGTGGCATCCTGCTCGGTGACGGCGTCGATCATCTCGCCGCCCGTCAAAAACGGCGGCATCGCATCGAGCAGCTCGTGACGACCCCACAACACGCCGATGCCCATCGGGCCGAACACCTTGTGGCCCGAGAACGCGAAGAAATCGCAATCGAGATCGGTCACGTCGACCGGGAAGTGCGGCACCGACTGCGCGCCATCGACGATCATCGTGGCGCCGAACTCGTGCGCAATCTGCCCCATGAGCTTCACATCGTTGGCCACGCCGAGCACGTTGCTCACGTGAATGGCGCTCACGATCTTCGTGCGCGGACCGATCTTCGCGCGCATCTCGTCCTCGCTGATGAGGCCGTCATCGCCGGGATACATATATATGAGCTTCGCGCCCGCCGCGCGGCACGCCTGCTGCCAGGGAATGAGGTTCGAATGGTGCTCCATGATGGTGATGCACACCTCGTCGCCCGGCTCGAGCACCGTAGGCGCATACGAGTAAGCGAGCAGGTTCAGCGCCTCCGACGTGTTGCGGCAGAACACGATGTCGCGCGCGTCGTGCTTGCCGGTAAGCCCGATGAAACGCGCCACGTGGGCGCGCGCGCCGTTAATGGCCTCGGTCGCTCGAACCGACAGGCTGTACAGGCCGCGCAGCGCGTTCGCGTTCATCTTCTCGTAGAAGCGCTTCTGCGCCTCGAGCACCGCCTTCGGGCGCTGGGCGGTCGCCGCGCTATCGAGAAACGCCAGGTCGGGATTATGCGACAACAGCGGGAAATCCTTCTTGTACGGCGATTCGGCAAGCGCCGACGCCTGCGCGTTGCGGCTTTCCCATTCCGCTTTCCCCTGTTCGGTGAGCATGTGCTCGCCATGAAGTTTTCGGTCGGTCATCAGGTACCCCTTACTCGTCGAACAGGGCCGCGAAGCCGGGGTCCACGGTTTCGCCGAGGCGCACCACGGCAGCGCGCGATTCGTCGTCGGGCGCGTCGATAGCGGCGCCTTCCATGATGGCGCTCACGAACATGAGCTCGGCCGCTTCGCGCGACAGGCCGCGACTGGCCAGGTAGAACATCTGCTCGTCGCGGATATGGCCGATCGTGGCGCCGTGGTTTCCGGCCACGTCGTCTTCGTTGCACAGGATCGTCGGGACGGTCTTGTTGTGCACGCCGTCGTCGACGAGCAGCACCGTTTCGTTCTCGTTGCCCTGGGCGCCCTTCGCGCCGCGGATGAGGTCGATCGTGCCGCGCAGCGTCTTGCTGCTCTTGCCCGCGAGCACGCCGTTCGCCTGCAAGTCGCACTCGGTCTTCTGCCCGTGGTGGCGCACGATGTAGTTGAAGTCGTGAGCTTGGTCGCCGTGCCCCAGGTAGCGGGTCGCGATGTCGATGCGCGACGCGTCGCCGCGCAGGTCGCCCGCGAGCCCGGTGAACGTCTCGCCCGCGCCGAGCACCGTTTGACGCACATCGACCTGCGCGCGCTCGGCTGCGAACACGCCCATGTCGTCGATGTCGGTGAAGCCATCGCCGAGCGCCTGCGTGCGCACCACGTTCACCCGCGCGTCCACGTCGGCGAACACGCGCACCGTGGTGCCGGCGACGCCAT
>JAFUBE010000433.1 GCA_017460365.1 Eggerthellaceae bacterium | reverse complement strand
CTCAGGGCGGCTCTGTGAGCTTGCATTCCGTTTCCGCCGGCTGATAAGGGTCGCAGGCCGATCCGATGAACGCCTCCTTGCCAGCGTACTTCGCGGGGCTCTTGACGGGCGGTCAAACCTTCGCGTCCACGAAGGAGTCCCACGGCTCGTCGTGTCCGGTGAAGCGCTTCATAAAGCTGGCGTAGCAGTACTTGCATGCGTGCTCGTAGCCCACGTGGGGGGTTCACCGAATGGTCGCGCATGGGAAGGCTGGATTTCGATATGACCGATTTCATCTCGACGACCTTCGCAGCGACCGCCGTGCCCTACGCCTCCCCGAAGTCGAGGGCCAGCTGGAATTCTCGCTTCAGCAGGCTTTTTTGTGCTCCTTGCTGCACTTGGTCGGTTTCTCGTAGGCGGCCGAGCAGAAGCGGGCTGTCTGGGTCGTGCAGCTTGAGGTTCTCGGCGGCCTTCTGCGGCGACTTGTTGGCGTAGCAGTACTTGCAGCCGGCCAGGCACGTGTCGTATGCGCCGATGTCGCGGCTCTCGATGCAGTGGCAACCGCCGCGCGTGCCCCTGTGTTTGAGATCGCGGAACTCGACGCCGTTCGACGCCCCTATCATCGCGAGTGTCATGCACCCGGACGGGTGGATGCCGTAGCGCGAGTAGTCGCCGTTGGTGCCGCAGGTCTGGATGCGGATACCGTGCTCGGCTGCGATGCGGCCGAGGCCCGCCGCTAGCTCTTCCATATCCTCGTCGGTGAGCGGGATGAGCTCGGGGAAGTTGAATTGCAGCTTCTTGTACATCTCGACAAAGCTGAAGATGCAGCGGTCCACGTGGCCGGTGAGGCGCCCGCACAGGTGGTCGAACGTGTCGAGGTGCCGCTCGATCGTGTAGTCGCGCGTGAGGAGCACCGGGTCGTAGCGCCAGCAGATGCGGCGCGCGCCGACGATTTTCTCGAGTGCGAGCAGTGTGTCGACGCTCGTGTCGAGGTCGGGCACGCCGGGCTCGATGTCGCGCCCGTAGGCCGTGATCGTGTACTGGAAGTGCGTGTTGAAGCGGTCGGTGATCTCGCGCAGCCTCGGCAGCATGGGCGCGTAGTCCTTGGAGCAGAACTCGACGCAGTCGACGACGGCCGGGTCGAGCTCATAGCGCGTCACCTTGTTGGGGAACAGCGGGTTGCGCGCGTACACCCACCCCTCCTCGAAGCGCCGCAGTAGCCAGTCCGCGTAATAGCGCACGGTGTCGGTGCGCGCGCCGGTGTTGATGATCATCGGTTCAATGCCTCCATGCGGGTTGTTTTCGCCCGTTTGAGTTTGCCGTGTATGGCCATTATGCCATCCTGGCCGCGAAAAGCCGCATCCGAGCGTATGTAAGCCGCTTTTACCAGTCTTACCGCCCCGTGCTAAATTCAGGCTAGACGCCGCCCCTGCGGGGGTTAGGAAGTTGAGGTCGGATGTCCGGAGCGTTCTCCGGCCCCGGCCCCGGCGCTTTTTCAGGGTTTTATCTCGTACACTTTAACTCCGCTGGCAATGGCCTTCCAGTCTTGGGTTCATGGCTGCTGTTTATCGTTTGCGACTGTGATATCGCCATAGGCTCCGAGTATCTGCGTTTCGCACAGCCGAAGAGCAGGTGGACATCCTCGAGTCCCGGGGATT
>JAFUBE010000432.1 GCA_017460365.1 Eggerthellaceae bacterium | reverse complement strand
CCGCGACCGCGCGGACTGCCCCGGTTTGGGTCTGGCGGCAAGTGGGGCGGTTACGCGCGGTCGCGAGAGGTGGATTCGACGCGGTACGCTTCCCAACCGCGGTCGGTCGGATGGTAGAAGCAGCCATGCTCGAGGCCGTCGGGAAGGTAGCGCTGCTCGACCCAGCCGGCGGGATAGTCGTGCGGATACTTGTACTCGCCGTAGTTTTCGGACCCGGGGCGATGGCGGTCGCGCAGGTAGTCGGGAACCGCGCGAACCGGTCCGTGGCGCACTTCGGCGAGCGCGGCGTCGATGCCGGCTTCGCACGCGTTGCTCTTCGGAGCGAGCGCCACGTAGGTGGCCGCCTGCGCCAGGTTGATGCGGCACTCGGGATAGCCGATAACCTCGGCCGACTTGAAAGCCGCGTGCGCGATGAGCAGCGCCTGCGGATCGGCGTTTCCCACGTCTTCCGACGCGCAGATCATGATGCGACGCGCGATGAACTTCGGGTCTTCACCACCGTCGATCATGCGCGCAAGCCAATACAGCACGGCGTCGGGGTCGCTTCCGCGCATCGACTTGATGAACGCGGAGATGACGTCGTAATGCATGTCCTTGTTCTTGTCGCACGGCACGCTGCGGTGCGGATTGGCGAGCCCAACAGCAGCGCGGTCAATTACGACAGGCTCGGCAGGCGTTCCGTCGCCGGCCATTTGCGCTGCGAGTTCGAGCGAAGTGAGCGCCGCGCGCCCATCGCCGCCCGAAAGCACGATGAGCGCCTCGCGGGCTTCATCGGTGAGCCGGTAGGCTCCGGCAAGGCCCCGTTCGTCGACGAGCGCGCGGTCGATCAGCTTAGCGATGTCATCATCGGCAAGGCTGCGCAGCTCGACCACGCGCGAGCGCGAGATGAGCGCAGTGTTCACCTCGAAGTACGGGTTTTCGGTGGTGGCGCCCACGAGCACGAGCGTGCGGTTCTCGACCGCGTGCAGAAGCGAATCCTGCTGAGCACGGTTGAAGCGATGGATCTCGTCGACGAACAGAATCGTGCGTTGCCCGCCCGCGCGCTGGCGGTCAGCTGCGGCTTTGATCTCGCGCCGTAAGTCGGAAACGGTGCCGCCGATCGCCGACACCTCGACGAACACCGCGCGCGTCGATTCGGCGATGATGCGCGCAATCGACGTCTTGCCCGTCCCCGCCGGTCCGAACAAGATGACCGAGCTAAGCGCGTCGCGCTCGATCGCGGTGCGCAGCCAGCTGCCTGGCCCGCATGCCGATTCCTGCCCCACGAGCTCGTCGAGGGAGCGCGGGCGCATGCGCACCGCCAGCGGCATGTTCGCCAACGGTGCCTCTTCTTCTATTTCGGTGAAAAGCGTGTCCATAGGCGGACATTTTACCAGCAGCAACCAGGTGGGGAGACGCATATGGCTAGAGCATGGGTAACAGCATCTTTAATTACGACATTCAAGCCTTTATTTTCTCTGGTTGGTACGTTAATCTTCCAGTAGGCCCCGTTTTCGGAACCGTTT
>JAFUBE010000431.1 GCA_017460365.1 Eggerthellaceae bacterium | reverse complement strand
CTTACTGCCAGACCCAAAGTGGGGTAGTCCGCGCGAATGCCCCGGTTCGGGCCAGGCGGCAGGCGGAGCAGCCCACCCACGATTTTGCGAGGTCAATCCTGCGAGAAACACGCTCCATACGTTATTTGGTAGAATGTAGTTGATTATGGTCGTAGATTAAGGGGCAACGCATGGCTGAGCTTACCGATGAGCAGATTGCCGAGGAAGAGGCGTTTCTCAAAGGCTTGCCGCGAATCAACTGGGGAGCATTCTTCATGCCAGGAATCTGGGGGCCGGCTCACGGGTTCTGGGTCGCCATCCTGTTCTACCCGCTGTGGGTGTTCATCGACTACCTGATTTACGGAGCCTACATAAACCCGCAGCCGTGGACTATAGGCATCGCCGTGTTGAGCGCGGTGGTCCTTTTCGTCATCACGTACTTTTTCGCCAAGGTGAGCCAGCCGTTTGCGGCGCATCGGGCGGCCAACCGGGGAATCACGCGCGAACAGTACCTCAAACGCGAGCGCATTTGGGCGGTCGTGTCGTTTCTCATCGCAATTGCCGCGCTCGCCTGGGCGACCTATTACAACCTCGAAGTGCGCACGGTGCTGAAATAACAATCGCGGTTTCGGCCATCCTCAACTATGATTATCTGGTGCAATAACGGCGCTAGGAGGATGTTTCATGACTAAGATCGCGGTGTTCTGCGTTGGAAACCGATTGCACCTCGACGACGGGGTCGGGCCCGCCGCCTACGATGTGGTGCTCGAACGGTTCAATGTTCCCGAAGAAATCGAGCTGTTCGACCTCGGCGTGCTCACGATGGACATGATCAACTACGTTGACACCTGCGATGCGGTGATCACTGTCGACGCGATAGAACATTCGGGGCAGCCTGTCGGCACCGTGTTGCGCGGTACGCCGCAAGAGCTCGCGAAAGCTCAGGGAGCCGCGATCTCACTGCACGACTTGCGGCTTGTCGACCTGTTCGACGCCGCTTTGCTGCTCGGCTACGAAGCCGAGGGCATCTGCCTTGGCGTGCAGGTGGAAAACACCGAGCCAGCTATCCTGACGGAAGACCTCACGCCTTCGGTGAGAGAGGCGCTTCCGCTGCTCGTGGAGGCGCTCGCCGCAGAAGTGGCGCGCCTGGGCGTTCCGTTCGTCGACAAGAAAACCGGCGAGCCGTACCTCGGCTAGCGAATCGCTGCGTGACACTTCCCGTCAGACACGAAGTGTCATTTTTCGAGGACGACATGCGGCACAGCAAGCGCTACCCGAAAAAAGACACTTCGTGTCTGACGGGAAGTGTCACGCTGTGGGGACAAAGACGCATCCCGCACCTCAACCGCCCAGGGTTTCGTTCATGCTGCCCGTGCGGTAACCCTGCAGGTCAGCAGCCACATATGCGAACCCGACGGCCTTAAGCTCGCGCACGATTTCCTCGCGAAGGGGCATGGCCGCCAGGCGTTCGATTTCATCAGGCGCGACTTCTATGCGCGCCATGTCGCCGTCGATTCCCGCCATGCGCACGCGCACGGTGCGAAACCCCCGATCGAGCAGCACCTGTTCGCCGGCATCGACCATGCGCAGCTTCTCTTCCGTTATGAACTCGCCGTACGCGAACCGCGTATACAGGCACGCGAACGACGGCTTTTCCCAGGTAGGAAGTGCAAGCCGTCTCGACAGGTCGCGAACTTCGCGCTTAGTGAGACCCGCCCTGAGAAGCGGGCTTTCAATCCCGAGCTCGCCGAGCGCCCGGCGCCCCGGACGGTAGTCGCACAAATCGTCGACGTTCGAGCCCTCGACCACGCACTCGATGCCTTCGGCGGCCGCCAAGCGCACGATTTCCCCGAACAGATGCGCCTTGCACAGGTAGCACCGGTTTTCTGGGTTGCGCTCGAAGCCCTCGATTTCGAGTTCATTCACCCCGAATACGACCTGGCGTATCCCCCGTTCTGCGCAGAAACGAGCCGCCTCGTTTACCTCGCGTTGCGGATTCGCCGGCGATACCGCCGTGAACGCGACCGCCCTCTCGCCGAGCACGTCGTGCGCCACCGCGAGCAGCAGCGTGGAATCGACTCCGGCCGAAAACGCCACGGCCACGCTTCCCATATCGGACAGCCTGCTTTTCAACGATTCAAGTTTCTCGTCCACGTAGACCTCCGGCCTCTGAGTGAATTTTCCAGCATTGTAGACCAAACACGACGTGACGCTTCTCGTCAGACACGATCTGTCATTTTAGCGGCGAGACTTCCTGTGCCGCAAATCCCCCGCGAAAATGACAGATCGTGTCTGACGAGAAGCGTCACGCGACGACAATGGAAACAACGCATTTCCGAATCGCAGTAACAGCTCGGCATCGGTTGCGACGCGCGGTGCGGTTCATGCGATAATGAAGTCATATTACGCAAATGCCACAGAAAGGTGACGAATGGGTTCGGGAATCGTAGGCGTGCTCATGGGGTTGTTGGTTGCTGCCGGAGTCGTCGGACTCGTGATCGTCGTGGCCATCGTGGCGGGCCTCGTTTACGGAATTCGGCGCGCCGGTTACGCGCTGAAAGGCGAACCGTACAAGCCGTTGCTCGGCTCGAAGAAGGAGCGGCCCTACCAGCATCAAGACCTCGACGAAGGGGCGACGGCGGAGTCGATCGCAAACGTGCTGCGCAACTATTCGCGCGTCGACGTGGTCGGGCGTTATGCGAAAGCGGGGCTTGGCGCGCTCGAAGACGAAGAGCGCAAGACGAGCAGCTTCACCGCCATATTAAACAGTAAGTTTTCGCCGAGCAGCCTGAGCTGGGGCAAGTTTGCCGTCGCAGCCGACGCTACGCACGAGGCCATTCTGAAAAACTGCGCATCGCTCGCGAACCGCGTGCAGGTGTTCGACCACGAGGAATTCCGGCGCGTCGAGAGCACGCGGCGCTCCATTTCGTACCGCACAGGCGAGAAGAGCGACCCCACGCTCGCCGAAAAGCGGCGCTTGTTCCAAACGAGCCTATCCGAGATGGACGCCATACTGCTGTCTAACGACCGGCTGTTGCTCGAACTCGACAAGCTGACTGCAGAAATCGGAAAGATCAACGACGCGGAAACCACCGAAAACAGCGATCGAATCGTCGAGGAAATTCGCAAGTTAGCGGAAGAAACGAAGTATTACAACTAAACTAGGAGAAGAGGGAAACTTCCCTTTCTTTCGGCAAACGCGAGGGCCGCCGGCAAGCGGCAGAACGGAGAAGCCATGGCATTCGATTTGACGGTTCCCGATCCAGAGAAGACGAAGGAAGAAGTTGCTGCACAGCTCGCGGTCACACCCGAGCACGCAGAAGTGATCGACAATGCAGCGAGCGAGAAGGGTGCCCAGATCATGGCGCTCGACATTAATTCCGTCGCCGACCGACGCGACGTGCTGCGCGCGGTCGAGAACCTCGGAAGCGACATCTCCAAGCAATCTGCCACGAAGAACGAGATGCTCTCGCGGCGCATGGTGCAGCTCTCGCGAGAGGGCGGCGAGTCGGGAGAGATCGCCAAGGGGCTCGAGGATCTCTCAATCAAGATGCGCGACCTCGACCCGTCGGGCATCGATTTCACGAAGCAAGGAGCGCTCGGCAAGATCTTCAACCCGGTGCGCCGCTATTTCGAGCGCTACAAGACCGCCGACGCCGAAATAGCCGACATCGTGGCGTCGCTTGAGCGGGGCAAGACCACGCTGAAGAACGACAACGTCACGCTCGAACTCGAGGAAGACTCGATGCGCGACATCACCAAGCAGCTCAACCAGCAGCTCGCCATGGCGGCTGACCTCGACACATACCTCTCCGATGCCATCGCAAAGGCGCGCGCCGACCTCACGACCGACCCGGAGCGCATCAAGTTCGTCGAGGAGGAGGTGCTCTTCCCGCTGCGCCAGAAGATCCTCGACATGCAGCAGCTGCTCACGGTGAACCAGCAAGGCATCGTGTCGATGAACATCATTCGCCGCAACAACCTCGAGCTCATGCGCGCGGTCGACCGCGCCGAGAACGTCACGGTTTCAGCGCTGCGCGTCGCAGTCACGGTGGCTTCGGCGCTGTACAACCAGCGCATCGTGCTCGACAAGATCGACACGCTGAACGAGGCGACGAATTCGATGATCACCGCCACGTCGCGCATGCTGAAGGAGCAGGGCACCGAGATCCAGATGAAAGCGACCGAGGCCAACATTTCAGCCGACACGTTGAAGCAGTCCTTCGCCGACACGCTACAGGCGCTCGAGGACATCTCAACGTATAAGCAGGAGGCCCTGCCGCGCATCAAGCAGACAATCGCCGAATTCCAGGCGATCGCAGACGAAGGCCAGAAACATATCGACCGTCTCGAGACACGCGATCAACAGCTCCTCGAGGCGTCTGACGGCAAGCGCGAACTTCCCGGAACGTCTTCGTAAGCTCATCTCGCGCAAGACGGGTTCGCACAACGAAAAGCGCCGCCGCACCATGAGACGTGCGGCGGCGCTTCGCTTTCGCTGCGTCGTCACTTACAGGGCGGCGGCGACGGCTTTCTTCACATCGTCCATGTCGACCGTCGGCTCGAAGCGCGCAACCACGTTGCCCTCGCGGTCGACGAGCCATTTCGTGAAGTTCCATTTCACGTAGGCTTTGTCGCCGAACTTCTTGTTGTTCGCGTCCGCGAACTTCTCGAGCGCCTTGTTCTTCAGCCCCTTGCCGAAGCCCTCGAACGGCTTCTCGGTGGCGAGATAGGCGAACAACGGGTCGGCCGTTTCGCCGTTCACGTCGATCTTCTTGAACTGCGGGAACTCGGTGCCGAACTTCACCTGGCAGAACTCGTGAATCTCGTCGTCGGACTCAGGCGCCTGGTCGGCGAACTGGTTGCACGGGAAGTCGAGGATCTCGAAACCCTGGTCGCGGTATTCCTTGTACATCGCCTCGAGCGGATCGTAATGCGGGGTGAAACCGCAGCCGGTCGCCGTGTTCACGATGAGCAGAACCTTGCCCTTGTACTGGTCGAGCCCCTGTTCGCTGCCATCGCGCGCCGTCACCTTGAAATCGTAAACGCTCATTGTTGGTCCTTTCAGCCAGTTTCTTACTTCGCAGTTATTATATCGTGCACGATTTAATCGTGTCAACTATATTTTGCCCACTTTCTGCCAGACCCAAAGTGGGGGCAGTTTCGCAGATTGCGCTTCTACCGAAGTGCAATCCTAGAAACCGCCCCACGTTGGGTCTGGCAGAAAGTGGAGCAATCGGGCTAGAACGGCTTCAGGTCGAGGGTCTCGCCGGGCTCGAGGATGATGCGGCCGGGGGCGCGGAACGCCTCGGCGCGCGAACGGTCGAACAGCGTGGGGTTCGCCATATCATGAACGGGCACGATGTGAACGGGAATGCTGTGCCGTGCCCCCACGAGCCGGGCGCATTCGGCGGCTTCGGGCACATCCATGTTGTAGAAGCCGTCCGCCGGGAACACGGCGTAGTCGATGCCGAGCGCCGCCAGCTTGCCTGAACGCATGTCGTCGGTCATGCTGGTGTCGCCCGACGCGTAGAAAGTGACGCCGTCGAACTCGAGCACGAATCCGACGCATTCGTCGGCGACATGGTTCTTGTTGCACGCCTGCACGGCCGTCGCACGCACGCCATGACTTTCCACCGTGCGATACGTTTCCGCGTCCGGGTGCACGTCGGCCGCACGCACGACCGCGCAGCCCGGCGCATGCGGCATTTTGTCCACCCGGTTGTGGTCGCCGTGCTCATGCGTTACTAACACGAGGTCAGCAGGCGTATCGTAACCAGCTCCCGCATACGGGTCGACATACACCACCGTTCCGTCGCCGAGCGTGAAACGGTACGAACCGTGCCCTTGATACAGCATCTGCGCCATGGCTCTCCCCTTTCAATCGGGTACAATCTGTGCGTATCATTGTACTAGGAGCTTTGCGTGGAAACTTTCGAACTCATCCTCATTTTGCTCGCCTGCGTAATCGCGTCATCGCCGCTCGATCAGGTACTCAAACGCATATCGTTGCCGCTCGTGCAGATCGCCATCGGTTTCGTTGTTGCGCTCATACTGCCCGAAGTCGCGCACGTCCATGTCGATCCCGAGCTGTTCTTGGTGTTGTTCATAGCACCCTTGCTGTTCGACGAGGCGCGCGAATCGACCAAGGCCGACCTGTGGAAGAACAAGTCGTCGATCCTGTCGCTGGCCATCGGGCTCGTGCTGCTCACGGTGCTCGTGGTCGGTTTCGCGCTCAACTGGATCGTGCCGTCGATCCCACTCGCTGCCGCATTCGCGTGTGCCGGCACCCTCGGGCCCACCGACGCCGCCGCCGTAAGCGCGCTGGGATCTACGATCAAGCTGTCGCGTCGCCAGAAGACGCTGCTTTCAGGCGAGGCGCTCATCAACGACGCGTCGGGCGTCGTGTCGTTCCAGTTTGCGATCGCCGCCGCGCTCACGGGCACGTTTTCCGCCCTCGACGCTACGACGTCGTTTCTCGTGCTGTTCTTCGGTGGCATCCTGGCCGGGCTCGTGATGGGAGCGGCTGCGGCGCTGTCGGTTGCGCTGCTGCGCCGCCGCGGCTTCGAGAACACGGTCGTGAACGTGCTCTACGAGGTCATCACGCCGTTCGTGGTGTTCCTCGCCGCCGAAGCGCTACACGTGAGTGGCATCCTCGCGGTCGTCGCCGCAGGCCTGGTGATGGCGAACTCGCGATCGGCCCTCGGCTCGGTCGCAGATGCGCGCCACCGCGTGCTCTCGAACGGCTTCTGGGAAGTGATCGTATTCTTGATAAACGGCGTGCTGTTCGTGCTGCTCGGCATGCAGCTCATCCAGGCGATGTCACCCACGCTTGCAGGCGAGTTCAACCTCGCCCAGCTCATCGGCATCATCTGCGTCATGACCGCGCTCGTCATCGGCGTGCGTTTCGCATGGGTATCGGTCCTCGAGCTCGCCCACCGCGACCCCGAAACCGGGCAGCGCGGCACCGCGAACGTCGCGCGCACGCTCAAAGACGCGCTCGTCACCACGATTGCGGGGCCCAAAGGCGCCGTCACGCTGTCGATCATCTTCACGATTCCGCTCACGTTGTACGACGGCACTCCGTTCCCAAGCCGCGACCTCATCATCTTCCTCACCTCGGGCACGATTCTGCTCACGCTCGTCGTGGCGAATTTCGCCCTGCCGCCGCTTGCCAAGCAGAAAGACGCAGCCGACGAGGAACGTGCAATGAAAGAAGCGCTCATCGCCGTTCTCGATGCAACGCTGCGCCGGTTGCGCTCCATCCTGAAAGCCGACGAGCACGCCGAATACGTGCCCGCGTTGCGCCTGGTCGCAGCGCGCTACCGCAGTCGGCTGCTTCGCGAGCGCCTCGAGCTCGACGGCTATGGAGAAATCATGTTCGAGCTTATGAGCAACGTGTTCGAACTCCAGCAGGCGCGCGCAGACGAAATCCAGGGCGAAGGCGGAACCAACAACAACGTACGGCGATCGCTGCCCTACTACGCCATGCTGCGCGGCATCCGCCAATCGGTGGGCTACGCTGGCAAGAGCGTGAAAGTGGGGTCGCGCTTCCAAAGCCTGAGCGGGCAGTTCGCGCTGCTGTGGCATTCGGTGTTCCCCACCCGCATCGAAGACGAGCACTCCGAGCGCATCTACTACGATACCTGCCTTTTCGCCATCGATCTCGAGCGCGTGGCCATCGCCTACCTCGAAGGGGTGGCCAGCGAAGACGACGGAGTGCGTTCCGAAATCGCGCAGGTGCTTGCCAACGAACATCAGAGCGCATGCGAATCGCTGTGGGGTCGCATCAATTATGGCCAAGACATCGAGCAAGACCCCGACCAAGAACTCGAGCACGGCTACCATGAGACGATGCCCGAGAACATGCGCAAGACGTTCGGCGATCAGTTCCGCCGAGCGCGCAAGCACGCCGACGAGGCCGACGCCCGCGCGCTCGGCATCGAGCTCGAGGAGATCGGGCACCTGCGCGAGCGCGGCGAAATCACCAAGCAGCAGGCCCATGAGCTGCGCGAAAACGTGTACCTCATGCAGATGACCCTCGCGGAGTAACCCTGCGGTATACTGCCCATCATGAAGAAGCTCATCGCACAGTTCATGAAGTTCGGGGTCGTGGGCATCATCGCGTTTGTCATCGACTACGGCTTGCTTGCCCTACTCACCGAAGCGTTCGGCGTGAATTACCTGGTCAGCGCCACGATCAGTTTTATCGTTTCGGTAATCTTCAACTACGTTGCGTCAATGCGCTACGTCTTCACGCACAAGGAGAACCTGTCGCGACGCCGCGAGTTCGTCATATTCGTCGTGCTGTCGGTCCTCGGCTTGCTCATAAACAACGCGCTCATGTGGGCTGGCGTCGAGCTCGTGCCCTGGCCGGGCTGGCTGCAAGAGCACGCCTACCTCATCGTGAAGATCTTCGCCACCGCCGTCGTCATGGTGTGGAACTTCGTAACGAGGAAGATATTCCTGGACGCCGGTCCGGGCCACCGGCACGTTCAGGCAGATCAGGTATCCCTCCGGCTCCCGCCGGGACAGGTTGTTGGTGAG
>JAFUBE010000430.1 GCA_017460365.1 Eggerthellaceae bacterium | reverse complement strand
GTTCGCGTTCTCCCGCGCCAACGAACGTATGAGCAAACGCCGCGTCCTGGCATCGCGTGTTGTGGTGGTCCTCATCATTCTCATCGTAATGATGGGCTTCATCGGCGCTGCGGGAGCACTTGGGTAAGGCGAAAAGTCGCACTCCTGTCTATGTCATGCAACCGCGCAGTTTACTGCAAAGCCACTGTAAGGCCTACTGCAAACCCTACTTGTCAGTAGAGGAAGCGTAGTATCGCTGTGGGTCTTTCTTTTTGTCGATAAGGCTATTCGGCCAGACGATACTTCCTAGACCTCGTTGCCCCCTCTGCTACGACGATGCCGTCTGCGATGAGCTCGCGCAGGAGGTCGTTCACTCTCGATGTCCCTAGCCCGGTGACTGTCTCGAACTCCGCCCTCTTTGCCGGTCCGAACTGCGAGAGATGGGCTATGATTGCCGATTTTGCCGAACCGTCGCTGTTTCTGCCGATTTCTGCCGATCTTCGCCGGTCAAACCGGCCGAAACGAGCGGCAACGTGAGCGTGGTGCGGTTAGGGCCATAGGCGACCTCGTAGCTTGGCGTGGCATACCCGCCCGCCGTCCAGCCGTTCTCGATGGCGCCCATGCCGCTTCCAGCCCGCTCGCCCACGTTCACGAACGAAAAGATCTTGAGCATCGTCTCGTTGCGCGGGTCTGATGCACCGGGCTTTCGGGCCTCCTCGATGGGCAGCCGGAAGTCGCTGGGATTGGCTATGGTTATGGCATCGTCGCCCCACACGCACACGATCCCCCGGCGCTCGTAGTAGTTCGCGTTCGTCAGGCAGTTGGCGATTGCCTCGCGCAGCGCCTTGTGCGCGGGCGTGTCGTCGATGCGCCGCATGTTATCGTCCAGCGCGAACGGCACCTTCAGCGCAGCCTTCAGCTTGTTGTACACCTTGTAGTAGAAGTCGAACACGTTGCCCGACCAGTCGCCGGGCTGGCTCGTGAAACGGTCTGCCCACGGCACGCGGACTACCACGATGTCCTTGCCGCCGACGGTCTTGACGGCGGCGTCTGCGTCCTTCATGAAGCGGGCTGGCACCTTGTCTTCGGAAACGCCGCGTTCCAGAAGTCATCGAGCACCTTGCCCGCCTTCGGGATGCCGTGAGCGATAAACGATCCGTCGCCCTTGCGCTCCGTAACGCCCAGCACGATGACCCCGCCCGAAGATACATGCCCCGTGCCCGGAGCGGCCGCCTGGTAATGCGGTACAATTCGCCTCATGGCAAATCGCACGGGGAACATAACGATTATCGGCAACGCGAACGTGTGGCCACATGAGATGGATACCGCACGCGCCCTCGCACGCGACGGACGCGATGTCGAGTTCATCGACAAGGGCGGTCGCGGTGACGGTTGCGCCGATGTGCGCATGGACGGCTTGATCTGGGAAATGAAGTCGCCGAAGGCCGACAACATCAAGGCTATCGAGCGCAATGTGAAGCGAGCGCGTATACAGTTCGAGAACGTGATCATCGACTCGCGGAGGATGAAGCGGGTGCCGGACGCGGCCATTCTGCGCGCCCTGGAAAAGCACGCGCACGAGGTCAAGGGTGTTTCTCGGCTGCTCTTCGTTAACCGTCACGGAAACGTCATCGTGGTCAAGTGATCCCTGTGCTATGATTCGTATTGCGAAAGCGCCCGAACGGTACGTTAGTTTACCTTCCTCGGGCGCTTTGCTCGTTCACGTCGTTTTCGGCTGCTACTTCTCTTCAGTGGCTTTCGCGTAGAGCTTGAACAGGTGCGCCACGATCTTTTCCTCGTCGCCGCCGAAGTCCACGCCGTAGGCGGCTTCGACCGCCGCGTCGAGGGCGACGTGGGCGGCTTTCAGGTCATCGGGCATCTTGTCAGGGTCGTAGAGCGTTGCGAGTGAGGCATCGGGATAATTGCCGCGCACATCAAGTACGTTGATTGCTTCGCTAACGATATCTGCTTTCTGCGAATCGGACGCTTGCGGCCATACCAAGCTGTTCCACACCGCTGGGGCATATCGGTAATCGCTCTTCAAGCGACCGCAGACAACCCGCATCCAAGCGTTGTGCCTCTTCGACATGAGGAGGCCGAGGATGAACTTGTCACTGGTCGGAATAAAGCGCAACTGGTCGCTGACGATGATTTCCGGCCCGAGATAGCCAACGGGAATGTACTCCCGCCTCGCGGACGATACCGTCGGCAAGGCGATGAAATAGTCGCTTGGCTGCCTATTCTGGGTGAACAGCCAAGGGGTTGCGGCGTCGCGCTGCACTGAGATTGTCGGGCTGGATTCGCGCATGGAGCGAACGGCGTCTAACCTCTCGCGGATTTCGGGGATGAGGGAGTATTCGCTCATGTCGCAGCCGTCGAACCAGAGGCAGTAGCGGACGAGGCCGTTTATGAACTCCTTGCCGCCCATGAACTGATGGATGACTTCGGAAAGCTCGGGGTGCGCTGTCTCTAGCTTCTGCTTTTCGGCTTCGCTCAATATCAGATTACCGCCGTCGGTGGGCTGGCTACCCTTCGTCATCTTCGGGGAACCGGGGTTCACGGGATTGCCGCGGCTCTCGATGAAGATGTTCGGCGCGTCGGCGAGGTAGCCGTTGATGTTTCCTACCTTTCTGGCCTCGTCCGAGTAGAAGATCGTGCGCCCGCCCTCGGCTTCTCCGTTTGAGCAGCCGACTATGACAACGTGAACGTGCGCCTGGTCGACTGCCTCGGAGTTCCACACAAAAGTCGGGTATGCAAACGCGATGGCGTAACCCATATCGAGCAACGGCTCCCAAAGCGTTCTGACAACTTCGCCCTGACAGATCGAATTGGTCGACACGAACGCGAATGGGACGTTGCTATCCTTTCCGTATTCAGCCGCCTTGGCATACCAAGCGGCAACATAGTCTAGCTTTCCGTAATTGGACCATCCTTCGAACACAGCTGCCATATCGGCCTGCTGCTCCTTCGTGCGCCATTGATGCCCGATGAAGGGCGGGTTGCCGATGATGTAGCTGCAATCGTTCGCAGGCAAGACATCGTTCCAGTCAGTCTGCAACGCATTCGCACATGCGATGTTATCGTTGCTCTTCAAAGGAAGTGGGTCTATCCACATCGACAGGATCTCGCGCGTTTGGTCGAGCATTTGCAGCTCGGCGATCCAAAGCGCCGTTTTCGCCACCTCAACGGCGAAGTCGTTTACCTCGATGCCGTAGAACTGGTCGAGAGAGATTTGAATCGGGTCGAAGTCGCCCATGACCATCTGGCCGCCGTAGGTGTCTTCCAGCACGCGGTTCTCGAGCTTTCGGAGCGACAGGTATGTTTCCGTGAGGAAGTTGCCGGAGCCGCACGCGGGATCGAGGAACTTCAACGACGCGATCTTCTGGCGGAACGCGTTGAGCTTGAATTTGCGCTCCTTCTCGGTCTTCAAGCCCTCGATGGCGGTGAGTTCGTCTTTCAGCTCGTCGTAGAACAACGGGCCGGTCAGGCGGTGGATGTTTGCCACGCTGGTGTAGTGCATCCCGCCCGACCTGCGGGTTTCGGGGTTAAGTGTGCCCTCGAACACGGCACCAAAGATGGTAGGCGAAATACCCGACCAGTCGAAATCGGCCGATGCCTCTTGAAGCAGTATGAAACGGGTATCGGCCGTGAACTGAGGAATGATGATGTCGGCTGCGAACAGGCCGCCGTTCACATAGGGGAACGCTTTCAGCTCTTCTGACAAGTATGGACTGCGCTCATCTTCCGATGTCTTCAATACGGCAAACAAGTCTATCAGCGCTTGCCGCATGTGCTCGACCTGGAAATTCTTCAGATAGCGGTAGAAGGCGTTGCGTTCCTGTAGAAGATCGGCGTCTTCCGCGTAGAGCAAGAACACGATGCGGGTTATCAGCACGTTCAGGCTGCGTTGCTCGTCCTTGTCGTTCTCGATGTCGATGTACGCTGATGCGAAAGCGTCATACAGCTTGCCGACGACCTCGCCCGCCTTCACGGAGAGTTCCTTCTCCCGCTCCATGCGGCTGTTCTCCTTGCGCGTGAAGAACGAAAGGCGGTGGATCATGTTGGGCAATTCGTCGAGCGTCAGCGTCTCGTAATTGTCCTCGCAATTCTCGTCGTCTAAATCGTAAATTCGCATGATGTCGAAGTTGCACGTTATGATCCACTTCGGCGCGACGCTACGCGGGGTAATGTGGTCTGCGTACCAACGCGCCTGCTCGTAAGGCGTCACCATGCGCGGGTTGCCATGTTTGTCCTTGCCGCGCTGCTCGGCATCGTCCAGACTCACACCCCGGCTCTTGTTTTCGATGAGGATGCCCATGTCCTCGTAGAACACGTCAATTTTGCGGCCCTTCACCTTGCGTTCGAAGTCGAGCACGTGCGTCGGGTTCGCAATCCCTAAGACATTCTGGCAGAGCTCGATCCAAAATGACCGCGCTTCCCGGTCTTCGCTGCCCTCGGCAGCCTTCCACCGTGCAACAAAGTCTCGCAAAGCCTTCTTTTGCCCATTCGGTGTCATTGCCCGCATCTTTCACGTTCGGTTTCTGTACTCGACAAGTATAAACCGAACCCATTGCGTCGGTAGTGGCTAGGCGACGAACATTGCTGGCATTCCAGCCGTTCCCGGCATGATACGTT
>JAFUBE010000429.1 GCA_017460365.1 Eggerthellaceae bacterium | reverse complement strand
CCTCCGCTTCGGGCCTGGCGGGAAGCGGCGCGCCCCATGAATTTTTGTGCGTTCGTGAAAGGAAAATGTCCATATTGTGCACCGCAAAGCCGAGAAATTCGGCTATGCGACAATAGCACGCGGTTGAAAATCGGCACCATAAGCAGCAGTTCATGACAAAGTCTCGGTTACTGATGGCAGCGTTGGTTGCATGCGTTGTGGCGGCGTGCGTTTGCGGTCTTGCGGCGTGCTCTAATTCTGGCAATTCGGCGAGTGGCGGCACGGCTGCAACCGTTGATGGCACGGAGATTCCCGAGCAGAAGGTCACCGATCAGATCGAGCAAATTCGCGAGCAGTCGGGGCTGACCGAGACTGATCAGTGGGGCCAGTTCCTCGTCGAGAACGACATGACTCCTTCGAGCGTGCGCCAGCAGATCATCGATACGCTGACCGAGCAGCAAGTCATCATGAAGGGCGCCGAAGAGCTTGGCATCAAAGTCGAGGACAGCGAAGTCGACGACTCCATCAACAACATGAAGTCGAACTATGAAAACGACGAGGCCTGGAATAAGGCGCTCGAACAGGCTGGCTTCACCGAGGACAGCTATCGTGAGACGGTCAAGGAATCACTGTACGAGCAGAAGGTTGGCGAACACTTCCAGGAGCAGGCTCAGATCACCGATGAGGACATCGTGACGTCGGCGCAGACTTACGCATCGTACTACAACGGCGCCAAGCGTTCGTCGCACATCCTGATCGGCGTGGACGACACGTCTAACGAACAGGCGATGGCGGAGGCGACCGCGAAAGCCCAGGATCTGATCGCGCAAATCAATGCCGGCGCGGATTTCGCGGAACTGGCGAAGGCAAACTCGACCGACACGAGTTCAGCCCAAAACGGCGGCGACGTGGGCTGGGATCAGCTGAACTCGTTTGTGACCGAATACACCGACGCGCTGGCGAATCTCGAGCTCAACCAGGTCAGCGACCCGGTGACCAGCCAGTACGGCGTGCATATCATCAAGGTGACCGACGTGTACAACGCACCTGAAGACACCTCCACGATCACGAGCATCGAGCAGATTCCCGAGGCGTTCCGCTCCACGATCGAGGACATGGCTAAGTCGGTGAAGGCCAATTCCGATTACACCGCTTGGCTCGACGAGAAGAAGGCGGCGGCAAACATCGTGGTGAACGACATGCCGAGCGGCCTGCCGTACGACATCGACCTGTCGAAGTACAGCAAGTCGGAGAGCTCCAGCTCGAGCGCCGAGTCGACCAGCGCGGATAGCACCAGCGACACTACTACGACGACCGAATCGGCCGAATCGGCCGAATCGAGCTCGTCCAGCGAGGCCAGCACCGCCGAAGCTTCCCAGTCGACCTCGGCCAGTGCGTCGACCGAAAGCTCTTCGAGTTCGAGCTCTGCTCAGTAAGCACGGCGAACTTACGAAAACCGACGGCATCGCGGCCATCAAGGCTGCGATGCCGTTTCTCTATCTGCGCGGGTGACCTTTGGAAAACTTCTCCACTTCGGGTCTGGCGGAAAGCGGGGCAGTTCGAATCTGTCGCGAGTGCTTTGGTAATGAAAAACGCCCCGGTTCGGGGCGTTGGCTCTCGTGGCGGAGAGGCAGGGATTCGAACCCTGGTTACCGGGTTCACCGGTAAAACGGTTTTCGAGACCGCCGCATTCAACCGCTCTGCCACCTCTCCGCAGGTGACTGCTACTGGAAAAGTGGCGGAGAGACGGGGATTTGAACCCCGGATACCCTTTTGGGGTATACACGATTTCCAATCGTGCTCCTTCGGCCAGCTCGGACATCTCTCCGCATCCAATAGCTGTGCGCACGTAGCGCGACTTACAAGTATACACAACCCGATAGCACATAGCAAGCATGATTAAAAAGCGGTAAAATAGCGCGCATGAGTGCGAAGAAGCAAGATAACCAGATTGAGTCGATTCGCAACGCGGCTTCCGGGTATGCGGCGGTCGTGCTTGGGATAATATGCTTCGTCCTCGTATTGGCCGTCGTCATGGCCGGCGTGCGCATTATCACCAGCGTGACCGCGACAACGACGACTACGACCAACACGGTCATCGTAAACGGAAGCGGAGCGACATAGGCCATGTGGCAGCGGCTTTCATTCTACGATGTGCGCGTCATAGGCCATTACTTGGGCGTCTTGGTGTTGGTTACCGCCGTTACTCTTGTAGCGCCGTTGATCACGGCGGTGTTGTTCAGCGAGTGGCATGCGGCGTCGCGCTACCTCTTCACCATCGGGATCTTCCTCGTCGCCGGTTCGGCGCTGCGTTTCTTACGCGTGCAGCCAGGGCGCCTTTCGCGCCAACAGGCGTTTGCGGTCACGGGGCTCGCGTGGCTCGTGCTCAGCTTCTTCGCGGCCATACCGCTTGCCATGTCGGGCCACTATGCCAACTACCTCGACGCGCTGTTCGAGGCGGTATCTGGCTTCACGACGACCGGCGCTTCGGTCGTGCGCGACCTCGACCATCTCGCCTACGCCGACAACATGTGGCGCTTCATGATGCACCTCACAGGTGGTCTCGGTTTGGTCGTCGTCGGGTTGTCGTTCGGGTTGTTCGGCAAAGGGGGAGCCTCGCTGTTCACATCGGAAGGGCGCAGCGAGCACGTAGTTCCCAACGTGGTGCAGACGACGCAGTTCATCGCGCGGATTACGGCCGTGTTCATCGCGATTTCCACCATCGTGGTGATGACGATTTGCCTGGTCATCGGCATAACGCCCGCGCGCGCGTTCCTGCAGTCGCTGTGGGTGTCGATATCGGCGTTCATGACTGCGGGTTTCGTGCCGATGAGCCAGAACATCATGTACTATCATTCGATCGCCATTGAGATCGCGCTCGTGGTGGTCATGCTGCTCGGGTGCATCAACTTCACGCTGCATGCTGAAATCCTGCACGGGCGCGTGAGGTCGTTCTTCGAGGATATGGAAATTCGCTCGGCCATGTTGTGGCTTGTCATCATCGTGGCGGTGTTCGCGGCGTCGCTTTCCGGCAGCCGCCTGTTCTCCGACCTGCCCGCCATCGTGCGGCGCGGGCTGTTCATGATCTTCGCGGCGTTCACGACTACTGGGTTCCAAAACATCACGACCTCTCAGCTCACCGATTCGTTTTCTTCGGGAGCGTTCCTCATTCTGGCGATTCTCATGGCCGTGGGCGCCTGTTCGGGGTCGACGACCGGCGGCGTGAAGATCCAGCGTTTCGGCATCCTGGTGAAATCGATCGTCGCCACGCTGAAGGAAGCGCTTGCGCCCGACAGTGCGCGCGTGATTACGACGTACCAGCACATCGGGCGTCACCCGGTCACGCCCGCGCTGGTGCGGGAGGCCACGACGGTTCTCATCCTGTATGGGGTGACGTACATCATCGGCACGCTTGCGGGCATTGCGAGCGGCTACGAGGCGTCGCAGGCGATCTTCGAATCGGTTGCGATGGCGTCGAACGGCGGCATTACGTCGGGTATCGTGGTACCTGGCATGTCATGGCCGCTCGAGCTGTTCTACCTGTTCGAGATGTGGGCCGGCCGTCTCGAATTCGTGACGCTGCTCGCCTTGGTCATCCAGATCGTCGTGTCGGCTACGCCCTCCGATTTGGTCGGGCGCATCCATGCGCGGCGTGAGCAGCGCGACCGGGCGAGGCGGTAGCGCATGCTGGCCGAAACCATGCGAAACCGCATCCTGCGAAGGGGATTGTGCCTGCTCGGCATCGTGCTGCTAATGGCGTTTGCGCCCGTTGTGGCGCTTGCCGACGATGACGGGCAGAACCTGGTCGACCCGACCCAGCGTGCAGACAATTCGTTCATCTACGACACGACGATCGAGTCGCTGTTCGAGCAGTCGTCGCTGTATGAGAACCGCACGGTA
The DNA here is from genome assembly GCA_017460365.1 of Eggerthellaceae bacterium. Classification (GTDB taxonomy): domain Bacteria; phylum Actinomycetota; class Coriobacteriia; order Coriobacteriales; family Eggerthellaceae; genus UBA9715. Next base: position 1,474 of record JAFUBE010000429.1, on the reverse strand, counting down.
CAGGTGACCGGCGAAGTGATCGGCGACCGCATAAACGCATCGGGCGAGCCGGGTTACTGCTGGATCACGCTTACCGCGACCGATTCCGAAGACAAGTCGTCGATATCGGTGCTGTTGTCCGACGAGCAGGCAAACCAGATCGATCGCTATGGAAAATACGGTGTGACCGGAACCATCTTGCAAGTTCGCGGCATTTACCACCAATCGTGCAACGAGCACGACGGCCTGCCCGACATCCACGCGACGAACTCTTCGGTCGTCACGCGCGGGATCGACCATCCCGATGCGTTCAACATAAACGAGTTCGTGCCTGGCCTGGTGGCGATTTTCTTGGGCTTTGTCCTCATGGGCATTTTCTACTTCGCTCGCGAAAGGACTCGCTAGTGGGTGAACGGGGCGTGGTCGTGAAGCTCGACCGGGGGTTTCCCCTGGTGCGCCTTGCCAGTGGCGAAGACGTACGATGCGAACATGCGACGGCGCTCGTGAAGGGCGAGCGGGTTCGGGCCGCAATCGGCGATAGGGTATCGGTGGCGTTGCCCGACGAGCACGACAAGGGAATAATCGAGGCCATAGAGCCGCGGCGCACGGCGTTCGTGCGCAAAGACCCGGCCGAACGCACGACCGGCCAGGTGCTGGCGGCGAACTTCGACACGGTCGTGGTGGTCGAGCCCATTGTGCAGCTGAACCGCAAGCGGCTCGAACGCGAACTCGTGCTCGCGCATGAGACGGGCGCGCGTGTGGTCATCGTGTTGACGAAGGTCGACCTAGCCGATGCCGGTGAAGCTCGGGGAGTGCTCGACGACGTGGCCGCGCTTGCGGGCCGCGATGTGGCTGTGATGGGAACGTCTGCCGGCGATGAGGCTTCGATTGCATGCGTTCGCAGCTGCATTCCCGCTGGCGAGACGGCGATTCTCATAGGTAAAAGCGGTGTGGGCAAGTCGACGCTGGTAAACCGGCTCGCCGGCCGCACGCTGCAGGAGACCGCTTCGGTACGCGAGCGCGATGGGAAGGGCCGCCATACGACGGTCGATCGCGTGATGATCGAGGTGCCCGGCGGCGGTACCATCGTGGACATGCCCGGCGTGCGCGGATTGGGCCTCTGGGAGGCCGACCAGGGGCTTGGCGCGGCGTTCCCCGACGTGGAAGCGCTTGCGGCGAAATGCCGTTTCCGCGACTGCATGCATGGCGACGAGCCGGGCTGCGCGGTGCGCGCCGCCGTAGAAGCCGGCGAACTTGCGACCGCGCGCGTGGAATCGTACCGCTCGCTTGCCGCCGAAATCGCAGACGTCCGCACCCGTCGCAAGGAAGCCAGCCACCTGCGCGGCGAGAAAGCCTCTGATCGCAAAAAGCGCTCCCGCCGCAAAAGCAGCTGATGCCCCACCCGCCGGACCCGAAAACTGCCCCACTTACTGCCAGACCCAAAGTGGGGTAGTTTCTTCTGATTTCTATATTTTGAAAACTACCCCACTTTGGG
>JAFUBE010000428.1 GCA_017460365.1 Eggerthellaceae bacterium | reverse complement strand
GGGCTACGGCGCGTTCGTGCTCGGCACGAGCGAGCGACGCCTGTTCGCAACAGCGACCGTGCTCGAGGACCTGCAGGCGGGCGGCGCGGCGGCCGCATCCAGCATAACGGGGGCGGTCACCCAGGCTGTCGTGGAGGAACTGGTGCTCATCCTGGTGATGATCCTCGTCACGAGCATCATCGTAAGCACGAACGTCAGCAGCGCGATCAACTAAGCGTTTATATGACGCGCATCTGAAACGCTTTGCAACGGGGCCGCAAGCATTTGACGGGCGATTTGGCTTTAGAGTGCCAAATGCAAAACTCTGTTCGAGGATGGAACGGTGAACTCATGGCGGAGGAAACGAATGGCGTCGAGGAACGCAGTGAATCTGGTGACCTTGAAGCAAAACTGAAGGCGCTCGAAGACGCCGAGCGCGCAATCGACAGTGCGTACAGAACCGGCAAGGCCGAGCGCGCGGCCATCACTCAGGCCGCCCAACTCGACGCCGCCGAGGCCGTGGCCATGGCCGGCATCGCCATGGAGGCAGACGTCGAGGTTGACGAGGCCATGCGCATCACGGTCATCGCGGAGAAGTCGGGCGACCGCACCCGCGCCTAGGAGGCCCGCGCCAAGGAGAAGGCCGCCCGCTAGAAGGCGCGCGAAGAGCACAAAGCCGCCACGAAGTCGGCCAGGCGCGCCTACGACGCCATCAAGTTCAGCGCACCGAACAAGATGGGCTTTATGCGCGTCGTGCAGGTGGTGTTCGCCGGCCACATCGCCGTCTACCTCGTATGGCTCATGCTGACCTCGCGCGACCACATGTCTTACGACGTCACGTCTATAATGGACTGGGTCATGGTCATCCTGGAGGGCGTGGCCGTCTGGATGTTCATCAACCGCGACAAGATCGCCCGCCCGTTCGTCATCGCCATGGCGGCCATCGGGCTGATCGTGCCGGCGACGGTGGACATTTCGTTTGGCACGTTCAACCCGATCGCGCTCGTGACGAGCGGCGCGTTCTACATCTTCCTGATCTTCTACTTCATCTTCTCGAGGCGCGTGAAGGCAACGCTCGTGAACGACCTGGCCAAGGGCGACGGCGACTACGACAAGGACGACTTCGTCATCAACCGCCGCGGCTGGCCGTTCGTGCGCAACCTCATCATCTACTTCATCGTGTTCTCCATCATCGGCCACTGGATGGAGATGGGCATGTGCCAGTTCATCATCCTGGGGCTCGTGCAGGGCGAGTACGACCCCACGAACACCATGCTCTGGCGCGACTGGCTCTACCCCTTCCCCATGGAGGGCGCCGCGGTCGTGGTCATCGCGCTCGTGCTGTACCCGTTCTTCCTGTGGCTGAAGAAGAAGTTCACCGGCAATAAGCGCTGGGTCGCCTACGTCATCAGCTTCTTCGCCGGAGCGCTGCTCTGCACCATCATCGAGGGCGGCATGGGGCTGATCGTGAACGCCGATTACCAGCTGTGGGACTACCGCGAGAACTTCATGAACATCGGCGGCCAGGTATGCCTGCAGAATACGGCCGCGTTCGGCGTGGTGGCGGCGATCATCACCTGGTTCGTGTACCCCATGTTGGAGCGCCTGATCGCGCGCGTTCCATCCGACATAATGAACATCGTGGCAATCGTCATCTTCGTCTTCGGGGCCATCATCTGGTCGCTTTACATCATCGAGCCGCCCGAGGTAAACGTGCCCGGCATCGAGGCATCTGCGGTTTCGTCTAGCTCTAGCTCTAGCTCAAGTTCCACCTCGAGCTCAAGTGAGACTTCTTGTCGTCATCCCAAACGCAGCGAAGGATCTCCGCGAAGGACCCACCAGGGTTTCCGCTTCGCGGAGATCCCTCGTCTTCGGCTCGGGATTGATGACAAAACAGAGCCTTCATCCCGCATTGGCCGAGCCGACACGCCCCTCCCCCGCCCTCCTTCTAGCTATTCGCTTTCGGAGTCGAGCATCTGGCGTTTCACGAGCTCGGTGAACAAGCCGCCTTTCGCCAGCAGCTCGTCGTAGGTGCCCTCCTCCGCTATGCGGCCGCCATCGACCACCAGGATGCGGTCGCAATGGCGGATGGTGGACAGGCGGTGCGCGATCACCAGGTGCGTGCAGGCTATCGCGTCGAGCGAGTCGCTCACGTGCTTCTGCGTCTTGTTGTCGAGCGCGCTCGTGGCCTCGTCGAGCATG